>DATDQC010000125.1:0-3857 GCA_035292455.1 Thermoplasmatota archaeon | reverse complement strand
CGCCAGCTACACCACCGCCGACGGTGAGTACCGCATGGTGATCGGCCACCTCAACGAGCCCGTCTACACCTACGTCAAGTCGGGCCTCGACCTCAGCGTACAGGAGAACACCCCCGAACGGACCGCGGTGGCCACCGGGGTTGCCCTCGAGGCCACGCTCATCGCCCCCTCGGGCGCGGAGCTCACCCGGCCTCTCCAGGGCCAGTTCGGCAAGCCCGGCGCCTTCACCTTCGACGAGGGGTACGTCCTCACCGAGCCGGGCCAGTACCAGGTCCGCCTGCGCGGCAACATCGCCGGCTCGCCGGTGGACGGGACCTACAACGTCGCCGGCGCCATCGACGACCAGGCCACCATCACCTTCCCCGACACCCACATCCCCTCGCCCGCCGGGCTGCGCGACAACGCCACCGCGCTACAGGCCGAGGTGGACCTCCTCGAGGCCCGGATCGCCGCCCTGGATGACCGCAAGGACAACGTCATCCCGGGGCCGATGCCCGCGCTGGTCCTGGTCGGGCTCGCCCTTGTCGTGGCCCTCCGCCGACGCTGACCGGCTTCCAGGAAACTCCAAATCGAGCAGCCGGCCTGGGCCCGCCGTGAGCCCGCCGACCAAGCCCAAGGCCCAGGCCGCCCCGGCGCCGGCTCCCGCCCACCCGCCGGAGGACGGCCTTGACCCCGCATTCCTCGAAAAAGTGGCGCCGGTCTTCCGCGCCCTCCGGGCCTACTCGCGCCTCCAGGTGGACGGCCTGGCGAACGTCCCCGCGGGTCCTGCCCTCCTGGCCTGCAACCACACCGGCTGGCTCGGCCTCGACTACGCCTTCACCGCGCTCTCGGTCTACGACGGCCTCGGCCGGATGCCGCGCGGCATGGCGCACGAGGCGTGGTTCAAGATGCCCGCCGCCGGCTCCTTCGCGCGCCGCGTCGGCCTGTTCAAGGTCACCAAGGACGCCATGCGCGACCAGCTCCGCGAGGGCCACCTCGTCATGATCTTCCCCGAGGGGGAGAAGGGGGCCTTCCGTCCGGAGAGCGGCTACACCCTCGACCCCTTCGCGCGCGGCTTCGTCCGGGTCGCCATGGCCACACAGGCCCCCGTCGTGCCGGTCGCCATCCTCGGCGGCGAGGAGGCCAACCCGGTGGGCCGCCGCATCGAGTCGTACGAGGAGCTCCTCAACCTCAAGGGAGGCCTCCCCATTCCCAAGAACATCCTCCCCAAGCCGGTGAAGTGGCGCATCCGGTTCCTGCCGCCGCTCCCCTTCTCGGGCTGCAGCGAGGCCGACGCCGTCGACCACGACCGCGTCCATGCCCTCGCCGAGAAGGTGCGCTCCCTCGTCCAGGCCGAACTCAGGACGATGAAGGTCGAGCGCGGCCATCCGTACCTGTAGGCGGGGGGGCGGCCGGGCGGGCACGCGGCGCGGCGCTGGCGGGCGCGCCGTCGAGGGTGCGCTGGGGGTCGCCCGCCTCCAGAAGCCCCTTGACGACGTCGTAGACCCCCTTCTGCCACATGAAGCCCCAATGGCTCGTCCACGGCACCTTGACGTTGTGGGCCCCCGGAAGCACGGCGTTCTCGGGCGGCAGGACCACGCCGTCGGTGGGGCTCCAGACGCTCGTGACGCGGACCGCCGGGTGGACGGCGCTCGGGCCATTGATCTCGGAGAGGAAGTTGGAGCCGGGGCGGGTCTGCCTGGTGATCTCCAGGAACGGCAGCGCAAGCAGGTAGGAGAAATACGTCCCCTTGTGAGGCGTGCCGAGGGTGACGAGGTGGCCGACCCGCTTGTGCCCTTCGAGGTGCTTGAGGTAGTAGCGCGCCACCAGGCCGCCAGCGCTGTGGCCGACGATGTCCACGCGCTCGGCGTGGTCGCCCCGGAGTGTCGCCTCGACCTTCTCCTGCAGGAAGCGCGCCGCGATGCGCATGTCCCCGAGAAGGTAGTAGGGAAGCAGCACCTCGTGGACGCGGAAACCGTCCGCTTCGAGCCGCCGCTTGAAGAGGTTCCAGTACAGGTGGCGCTGGCCGAGGATGCCGTGCAGCAGCAGGACCGGGTTGCGCCTGGGGGCCGCGGCCCCCTTCCGCTTCATGCAAGGGAATGGACCCCTCCCGACCCTTCAAGGGTTCCCCTATGTGCCGGCGGGAACGGGCAGCCGCAGCCAGACTTGTCCTACTGTGGACACTTCTGTCTTGGCGAATTCCTGAGACAGAGAAGCGAAATGGGCCCCGCGCTTCGCCGCACCCCGGCATGGCGCAAGAGAAGCCGGCGATCCTGCAGGAGACCCAGTTCACGGTGCGCGAAGGGCTCGCCTACCGCGCCTGCCGGACCGGCGCCATCTGGATGAACAAGCTGTTCTTCGCCAGCCTCGTCCTCCTCGCGGTCTGGCTGCTCTACGCCCTCGTCGCCGGCGAGAAGGCGTGCGGCAGCGACCCCGTCCCGGTGGCGGGCGGCGAAGGGGACGTCACGGACCAGGGGACCGCCGCGAGCTGCAACGCGTTCCTCACCCCGACGTCGCTCTACCTCGGCGCGATGGCGGCCATCACGTTCCTCCTCTCCATCGGCTTCGGCCTTCTCGGCTTGGTGGTCGGCAAGCAGGTCCTCGAGGCGGCGCCAGCCGGCGACGAGGTCGGGGCGCGCCGTGCGCCCGAGCCGGCCTCCGCTTCGCCAGGCGGCGCGTCGGACGGGAACGGCGACGCGCCCGAGTTGGACCGCAATCACTGAGAGGTCAGTTGACGGGAGCGCGGGACAGGGCAGACTGCAGCACCGCAGGGAGGCCGACGCCACGCGCCCGGCAGGCGGCCAGGGTCGCCTCAAGGAGCTCCGCGGCCGCCTCGTCGGCGCCGTCCTTCGACTTGCCCTGCGCCGCCTTGGCGAACGCCTCGGCCGCGTTGCGGACCCGGCCAGCCGCCTTCTTGGGGTCCTTGGGGCCCTTGGCGAGGCGGCGGTCCATCTCGCCGAGGGCGCCCGCGACGAAGGGGTCGCGCCCCTCGCTCCAGCAGGTCGCGGTGTCGCGGTGGCACGCCGGCCCCTGCTGCTCCACGATGGCCAAGAGGCTGTCCGAGTCGCAGTCGGGGCGGATCTCGACCAGTTTCTGGACGCGGCCCGACTCCTCGCCGTGCACCCAGAGCCTGTCGCGCTTGCGGTGCCAGTAGGTCATCTTGCGGCTCTTGAGGGTCTCGGCGAGCGCCTCGCGGTTGCACCACGCCTGGAGGAGCACCGCCCCGGTGGCGCGGTCCTGCGCGATGACCGGCACGAGGCCGGCGTCGTCCCACTTCACGGCGTCGAGGTTGAAGCCGTCGATGACGGTGGTGAGCCCCTTGATGACGATGGTCTTCTTCAGCATCTCAAGGTCGGCGAGGCTCAGCTTCGAGGGGCCCTTGGCGAGGACCTTGACCCCCGCCTCGGGGGCGGATCCCGTCGGGGTGCGTTCGAGGAGCGGCAGCGGCGTGCTCGGTGCCGCCTTCGGCTTGGTGGTCTGCGGCGGCACGTCCGGGAGTTCCTCGAAGAGGCGGTCGGCGTCGGAAGGGGGCGCCTCGACGGAGCGCTTCCACTTCCCGACCACGACCGGTTCGTCATCCTTTTCCGCCGCCATCTCGGCAGCCATCCTTCGGAGCGCGTTCATGGGTCCACCTCCCCGTGGCGTTGGCGCGGGGGCCCGGCGCGCCTTGGCCTTGGCGGCCTTGGGCTTCGGGTTCCTCCTGGGCGCGGCCTTGCGGGCCTTGGCCTTGCGGGGCATCGGGGGCGGCGGAGGCCCAAGGAGGCAAAAAAGCCCCGTGGTCCGGCGTTGTCACCGTGGGCGGCGCGAGACGGCCCGTTTCCGGGCCGCGGCGTACTCTTTCGAGGGGCGGGCCTCGATGTCCCCCTTGACCTCGCGGC
>DATDQC010000124.1:0-6608 GCA_035292455.1 Thermoplasmatota archaeon | reverse complement strand
GCATGCGGTCGACGTGCGGCCCGAGGCACCAGTCGGGCTTGGTCTCCACCGTGAACCCGATGGCGCGGCAGCGCGCCGTCTCGTTGGCGGCCATCAAGGCTCCAAGCCGTGTCGCCCGCTCACCCGGGGACAGTGCCGTCCACGTCGGCTCGGCCTCCCACGTGCCCTCGCCCGGGCCGTCGTTGAGGGCGGCGTAGACCGCGGCCGACGACCAGTCCTGGTAGGCAGGCTCGCGGGCCGGGAAGGTGCCGCCTTGGAACACCACCTCGACCTTGTCCACGGCGTGGCCGTTCCGTTCGAGCTGGGCGAGGCGGGAGCGCACGATGCGGTAAGGGTCGTAGGCGTGCTGGATGGCCCGCATCGTCGAGGGCTCGAAGCCGGTGTAGGACTGCGGCACCCCGGAGGCGGGGCCGCCGGGGCAGAAAATGCAGGTGCCGTGTGGGCAGGCGGCGGGGCTCGACATCACGGCGACCACCGCGACGCCGCTCTGGCTCCGGGTCGGCTTCGTGCGCAGCAGCGGCCGGAAGCGCTCGGCCTCCTCGGGGCCCAAGGCGGCGAGGATGTCGGCATCGCGCGGGAGGTGGGCGAGCCCGGCGGTGTTGGCGGCGCGCATCTTGAGGTGCTGGAGCTCGACCTTGCCGGCGGTGCCTTCGCCGAGGCCGCGCCGCACCTCGCTAAGGAACGCCTGCGACGCCGCGTCGTCCCCGAGGCCCGCCACGAGGCGCGAGGCGCGGCCCTCCACAAGAGCCTTGGCGTGGAGGTGGTTTCACAATCTTTCCCGCCGAAGGCCCATTTCCGGTTCCCGACGAGCCACAGATTGCGCAGATTTCACAGATGACCTTCAACCCGCAATCTGCGTCATCTGCGAAATCATCCTGCCGACTGCGTCGGCCGGAGAAAAGCCGGCCGCGCTGCTGCGCGCCCAGCCATCTGCGGCTGCCCTGACGGAGCCGACGCAGAAAAACCAGGTTCGAGCGAGAGGATTGTGAAACTGTCTCTAGCTCCGCCAGCTCTTGGGGTTGAGGAGCAGCAGGATGGGGAAGATCTCGAGGCGCCCGAGCCACATCATGAGGGCGAGGACCAGCTTGGTGCTGGGAAGCAGCCCGGCATAGCCGGCAAGCGGCCCCACGGTCCCGAAGCCGCCGCCCACGTTTCCAAGGTTGGAGGCCGTCGCCGCCGTGCCGTCCAGCACCCCAAGCAGAGGGTCGGTCGTGGCGACGATGAGCGTGCCGGCGGTCCACACCGCGAGGTAGATGAAGAAGAAGCCGGCCACCGTGGCCACGGTCTTCTCCGGGATGACGCGGCCCCCCAGCCGCACCGGGATGACGGCGCGCGGGTGCTGCATGTGCCGGAGTTCCCGCGCCACGGTCTTGAGGAGCACCAGCCACCGGAACGACTTGATGGCCGACGAGGTGGAGCCCGCCATGCCGCCAAACAGCATGAGAAGAAGAAGCAGGAGGAGCGATGCCTGCGGCCACAGGGCATAGTTGTCGGTGGAGAACCCGGTCCCGGTGTAGAGGCTGGCGAGCGTGAAGGAGGAGTGGCGGAGCGCGGGCCAGAACCCCTGCCGGGCCGCCTCGTCGAAGCCGAAGGTCGGGCGGGCAAACATCAGGAGGGCCACGTTCAGGAGCAGGCTGACGCCGTAGATGCCGACGTAGAAGCGGAATTCGGTGGTTCCAAACAGCCGGCGGTCGGCGTGCCGGAAGAGCAGGTAGAGCAGGCTGAAGTTGATGCCCCCGAAAAGCATGAAGAACGTGACGGCTCCCTCCACCCAGGCGTCGTCGAAGAAGGCCACGCTCGTGGCGTGGCTCGAGAAGCCGCCGGTCGCGTAGGCCGAGAAGACATGGATGACGGCCTCAAACAGCGCATTGGTCCATCCGTCCACCGCAGCCGTCCGCCAGATGAGGGGTGTGAGGATGGCGACCATGACGGCGGTGACGATGAGGTAGAGAACGAGGAGGGTCCGCGCGTTGTCCACCAGTTTCGGCTTGAGGCGCATCGAGATGTGGCCCGACGCCTCTGCCTGGAAAAGCTGCAGGCCACCCTGCGCCAGGCCGGAAAGGAACGCCACGAACAGCACGATGATTCCGAGGCCTCCGATCCACTGCGACAAGGACCGCCAGAACAGGAGGGAGTGCGCCACGTCCTCGGGGGACGAGAGCACGCTCGATCCGGTGCCCGTGAACCCGCTCATGGACTCGAAAAAGGCGTCCACGGGGGAGGTGAGGGTCGCGGTGAACAGGAACGGCAGCATGCCGAATAGGGCAATGACGAGCCAGGCGAGGGCCACCGTGATGTATCCCTCGCGGTCGAGCATCGGCTCGTGGTCCACCCGCTTGGAGGCGACGCGGGCCGGGATCCAGAACAGGGCGCAGGCGATGAATGCACCGGCGAACGCGAGGGCCGGCTGCGGGACCGGGGGGAGCCCGAGGACCACGGTGTCGCGCGGCTCGAACCAGAGGGCGACCGGGATGGGGAGGAGGAGGGTGAGGCTCCACAGCCGCACCAGCCGCGCCAAGGCCCCCAGGATTCGCAGCGGGCGCATCATGCGAAGAGCCGCTCCACCTTCGCGACCGCGGGCGTCAGGCAGAACACGAGCACCTGGTCGCCCGCCTCGATGGTGTCCTCGCCGCGCGGCAGGATGACGCGGTCCTCGCGCACGATGGCGGCGACCAGGCAGTCGTCAGGGAAACCGACGCGCTTCAGTTTCTTGCCCACCACGTCGGCGCCCTCGCCGGGCCGGAAGACCAGGAGCTGCTCCTCCCCGAGGTGCTGCAGGGCCATCTCCTCGGCGCCGGCGTGCACCTGCTTGAGGATGGCGCCCACCGTGGAGAGGCGCGGCGCCACGGCGAGGTCGATCTGCAGCGTCTCGAGGAAAGCCTTCAGCTCCGGCTGGTGGATGAGCGCCACCGTGAGGCCGACCCCGAGCTGCTTGGCCATGAGCGAGGCGAGGACGTTGTACTCCTCGACCTTGGTGGCTCCGATGAAGGCGTCGAAGGTGTCCACGTTCTCCTGGATGAGGAGGCGGCGGTCGGTCACCTCGCCGTGCACGATGAGGGTCTTCTGGAGGCGCTCGCCGGCCCACTTGCAGAGCGCCTCGTCCTTCTCCACCAGGACGACGTCGCGCTTCGACTGTTCGAGAAGGCGAGCGAGGTGGACGCCGACACGGGTGGCGCCGGCGATCATGACCCGCTTCACCTCGGCGCCCGCCTTGACCTCCTTGGCCTTGCCGATGTAGGGGACGACCTTGGCGAGGACGTCGGGCGAGGCGAGCGCCATGAGGAGGCGGTCGTGGACGTGGAATTTGGTCGAGGACTTGGGGATGATGACGTCGTCGCCGCGGTAGATGGCAAAGAGGTTGAAGCCGGCGGGGGGCTCGACCTCGCCCACCTTCTTGCCCACCACGAAGGCGTCCTCGGTGACGCGTCCTTCCGCGACCAGGACCTTGCCCTGCGCGAAGACGTCGGCGTTGATGAGGGTCGGCTGGTTGAGCATGCGCTTGATGCGGATGGCCGCCACCATCTCCGGGCAGACCGCCACGTCGATGCCCATGGTCTTGTACTCGTTGGAGTAGGGGACGTTGAGGTACTCGGTATCGTTGATGCGGGCGATGGTGCGGCAGCCGTAGGTCTTGGCGAGCGACGCCGCCACCATGTTCACCTCGTCGTCGCCGCTGCAGGCGATGAAGACCTGGGCCTCGCCCACCTTGGCCTCCTCGAGGACGCGGCGCGAGGCGAGGTTCCCCTGCACCACGAGGACATCGAGGTCCTGCAGTCGCTGCAGGCGGTCGGGATGGTTCTCGACCACCGCGACGTCCTGGCCCTCCTCGCGGAGCGCGCGGGCGACGTGGTAGCCCACCTCGCCGGCGCCGCCGACGATGACGTACACGTCCGCTGCGACGAAGGAGGCCAACCTTCAGGCTTGCGGTCCCGTCTCTCCTGGGGACCAGGAGTGGGTCGCCCTCAGACGAAGGGGGTCTTGACCACGCGGGCCGGCTGGGGGCGCCCCCGGACGTCCACGGCGGCCGCGTCGCCCTCCGTGAGGCCGCGGGCGTAGCCGAGTGCGATGCCCTTGCCGAGGGTGGGGCTCATGGTGCCGCTCGTCACCTTGCCGGCTGGTGCCGTTCCCTTGAGGATGGCGTAGCCGTGGCGGGGCACACCCTTCTCCTGCACCAGGGCGACGAGGCGGTCGTGGTCGCCGGAGGCCTTCTGCGCCAGCAGGCGCGCCTTGCCGAGGAAGTCGCCGCCCCACTCCATCGTCCACTCCAACCCCGCCTCGATGGGGGTGCGGCCGCCCTCGAACTCGTTGCCGGCGAGGCAGTAGCCCTTCTCGAGCCGGAGCGTGTCGCGCGCCCCGAGGCCGATGGGCCGCAGCCCGAGGGGTCGGCCTGCGCCGAGGAGGGCGTTCCAGACGGCGCGCGCCTCGGCGGCGGGGGTGTAGATTTCGACACCTTTCTCACCGGTGTAGCCGGTGCCGGACGCCAGGCAGCGCACACCGGCGATGGACATCGTGGCGATGTGGTGGAACCGGGGGGCCGCATCCTTGGAGCAGGCGGCGAGCACCTCCTTGGCGCGCGGCCCCTGCAAGGCGAGGATGGCCCACGCCGGGGTCTCGTCGAGCACCCGGGTCCCCGCCGGAGCGTGGGCCTTGAGGTGCGAGGCCACCGCCTCGTTGCGGCCGGCGTTGGGGACGACGAAGAAGCGGTCCGCCGCCAGGCGGAAGACGAAGAGGTCGTCGAGGATGGTGCCGTCACCCCGGAGCGCCACGGTGTACTTGCCTTTCCCGTCGGGGAGCGCCGCGGGGAGACTCGGGGTGACGCGGGCGATGGCCCTCGCCGCGCCGGCCCCCTCGACCCAGAGCTTGGACATGTGGCTGACGTCGAAGAGGCCGGCCGCGGTGCGCACGGCGTGGTGCTCGTCGTTGATGCTGCCGTAGTGGACCGGCATGTCGTAGCCGGCGAACTCGGTGAAGGTCGCCCCCAGCCCGGCGTGGGCGTCGTAGAGTGTGGTCCGGAGCGCCACGACGCGCCGACCCTTGGGTGCCACTTCAGGCTTTCAGTAGGCGGGCGGGCTGTAGGCGGTGAGGGCGTAGAGCGGTTCCTCGCCCACCGACCTGACGTGGTGCTGCATCCCTGCCGGAACGACGACCAACCCGCCCGGCCCGACGCGGCCCTTGCGGCTGGGGCGGGCGGGGCCGTCGCTCCACCCCTCGACCTCCGCCTCGCCGGCGACGACGTGCAGGAGCCGGTCGGAGCGGGCATGGGTCTCGACCGGACCCGCCTCCCCCCCGGCGGGGACGGTCATCACGCCGGTCTGGCTGAGCGTCGTGGAGTGGAGCACACGGAAGAACGGTCCCTTTTCCTTCGCGAGGTCGGTCCACAGCACCTTGGCCATGCCGACGCCATGGGCGGCCAGGGCTTCGAGGTTTCGGGAACGTTCGGCCAACGCTTATCCGGCGGGCGCCCCATCAAGCGGCGTGGTGAAGCGGACCGCCCCTCCCCCCGCGGAAAAATCGCCCCGCGGCCTCCTGGACGCCGCCGAGCACCTGGGGGAGGAGCGCAAGCGGCGCAAGGCGGCCAAGGCGAAGCGCGGCACCGACCTCGACCTCGACCGCATCGGGTGACGCGGGTCATCCGGCGGGCCGGGCTCAATCGTCGAGCGGGACCATGAGGAGTTGGACGTGGGCGCACACGTTGCAGGTGCACGACCCGGGGTCCTCGCGCCGCACGGTGTGGGGACGGACCTCCTCGCACACCTCGCAGTACGCATCCATGATCCTGAGCGCATCCCGTCCCGCCATGACTCGTCATCGGCACGCCGCCAGTAAGAGGTTGCGGCGCGGGTAGGACACCCTTAAGTAGAACGCCCAAGTCGCCGCCGTGCGCGCGGCGCCTTGGCCTCTGGGCCCATGGGGTAGCTTGGATATCCTTTAGGCTTGCGGAGCCTGCGACGAGGGTTCAAATCCCTCTGGGCCCGCCTGGTCGTCGGGGCGCCGCGCGCATGTTTTTTCGGACCGCGTCAATGCAGGAGGTCCACCTGCGCCACCGCCTCGAGGGCAAGGTCGAGGCGGCGTTCCTCCGGTGTCGCCTCGAGGGCGGCCTCCGTGACCCCAAACGCGCTGAGCTTCCCCTCCGACGCCGCCTCAAGCCCCTCGGTCTCGGGGTAGCCGAGGTTCTCCAGGAAATACGTGATGGTGTCGGCGCGCTTCTCGCCGAACGCGACGACGATCACCGCGCGGGGCTTGTCGGGGAGCCCCATCTTGTCGAGGGCGCGGCGGATCTGGCGCTCGCCGGCGAGGTAGCGCGTGAACTCCACCTCGAGCCGGTCGGCGTGGTTGCGGCCCTCGTCGAAGGCGCGCCGGGCGTGCATCGCGGCCGAGCGGAGATGGTCGGCGCCCACGACGCGGTCGGCCCGCACGAGTTGCAGCGGCGCGATGCGGTTCGCTTTCTGTGCGATGAAGAGCAGGTCGGCGAGCCGCAGGTCGCCCTGCACCCCCGCCCACGCCACCCCTTCCGCGGGAAAGTCCCTCATGGTCCGTATCCCTGCAGGCTGACCTGCCCCCGCCCAGGAGGTGGAGCCTCCTCGCGCGCCGAGGCCGCCTCGGCGTCG
>DATDQC010000123.1:0-6158 GCA_035292455.1 Thermoplasmatota archaeon | reverse complement strand
CCGAGAACGTGGACCTCCACAAGCCGGCGACGTTCCGGCCGCCCCAGATCCGCGCCGCCCCCGACGTGGACCCCTCCTCGGTCCGCAAGGACCGCGAGGAGCGCGCCCGGGCCCACGTCTCCAACCCCGGCCAGTCGGAGTTCGAGGTCAAGTACGAGCACGAGTCGGTGTGGACCACGGCGCCCCGCCGCGACGTCGACCAGACCCCGACGAAGAAGAAATCGTGACCCGCTAGATGACCGTCCCGTGCCCCTTCTTGGGGAGCGGGTGGTGCTTGTCCGCGTAGGCCGCAAGCCGCGCCGCGAGCTCGCCGCGCAGCATCGAGGGGGGCACGACGTGGTCCACGACGAGGTCGTCGGCGACGGCGCGGATGTCGATGTCGCGCTGGTACTCGGCGCGCTTCTCCTCGATGAACTTCGCGCGCTCCTTGGCATCCGTGATCTTGGCGATGTGGTTGGCGTAGACGGCGTTGATGGCCGCCTCCGCCCCCATGACTGCGATCTCGGCCCCGGGCAGGGCCAGCGTCGCCTCGGGCTCGAAGGCGGGGCCGCACATGGCGTAGATGCCGGCACCGTACGCCTTGCGGACGACGACGCAGAGTTTGGGGACCGTGGCGGTGGAGGTGGCGTAGATGAAGCGCTTGCCGCGCTTCAAAATGCCCTGCCGCTCCACCTCGGAGCCCACCATGAAGCCCGGCGTGTCGCAGAGGTACACCAGGGGGACGTTGAAGGCGTCGCAGGTGAGGATGAACTCCGCCGCCTTGTCGGCCGAGTTGGGGAAGATGGCCCCCGCGCGGACCGCCGAGTTGTTGGCGACGACGCCGACGACGTGGCCGGCGATGCGGGCGAAGCCGGTGACCAGTTCGGCGGCGTGGCCGGGCTTGAGCTCGAGCCAGGAGCCCTCGTCCACCAGCCGCACGATGACCTCGTGCATGTCGAACGCCTTGTTGGGGTCCTCGGGGACGACGGCGTCGAGGTCGGCGCCGTCCTTGGCCGGGGGCTTGGCCTCGTACCGTGGTGGCCGGTCGCCGCAGTGGTCCGGCAGGTAGGAGAGCAGGCGGTAGGCGGCGAGGGCGGCTTCCTCCTCGGAGTCCACGACGAGGTGGCAGGAGCCGGACGCCTCCATGTGGACGTCGGCGCCGCCCAGTTCCTGCATGGTGACCTTCTCGCCCGTCACCATCTCCACCATGCGGGGGCTCGCGATGCAGAGCGCCGACATGCTCCGGAGCATGATGCTGAAGTCGCAGAAGACCGGCGTGTAGGCTGCGCCGGCGACGCAGGGGCCGTAGAGCACCGAGACCTGCGGGATCTTTCCCGACAGGAGAGAATGGTTGTAGAAGTATTTCCCGATGCCCCGGATGTTGGCGAAGAAGCCGGCCTGGTCGGTGATGCGCGCCCCCGAGGAGTCGATGAGGTAGAGAATGGGTTTCTCTGCCCGAAGTGCCCGCTCCTGCACGCGGAGGAACTTCTCGACGCCGCGCTCCGCCATGCTGCCGGCCTTCACGGAGTAGTCGTTGGCGATGACGAAAACGGTGCGGTCGGCGATTCGGCCGGCCCCGGTCACCATGCCGTCGGCGGCGAGCCCCTCCTCGGCCTTGCGGTTGTTGGCAAACAGGCCGTCCTCGAAGGCGAGCCCCTCGGGGAAGTAGAGCCGGAGGCGGTCGCGGACGAAGAGCTTGCCCTCGTCGCGGAGTTTCTCGCGGTACTTCTCGAGGCCGCCCTGTTCGAGGCGGGCGATGTCGGCCCGCAGCCGGGCCTCGCGGCCCGTCGCCGCCGCGGGTGCTGCCACCGCGCCTTTCGCCGTTCGGCCGGAATCCGCCTTGCCCCGCTTCGCGCTCATGCCAGGCGGCCAAGCCGCTTTGGGGATTTCAAGCCAGGGGCGTCACGCCTTGGGGGCGGGGGCCCGCGCGTCGTCCTGCCAGCAGGCGAGGACGGGGCCGCCGGGGGCCTGGAACCAGAAAAACCAGCCCATCTTGGCGACCGGAGTGGGGGGGACCAGGATCTTGCCCCCCTGCACCTCGACAGCCGCCAGGGTGGCGGTGAGGTTGCGGACCATGAGGTAGGGGATGCTGCTCGGGCCGGGCTCCTGGGTCATGAGGGCGCGGATGCCGGCGATGTCCTTGCCGGCAACGCTGGCGGTGGCGTAGGGCATCGGCCCCGGCATGTCGCGGAACTCCCAGCCGAAGACGTCGGCCATGAAGCGGCGCGTGGCGGTCGGGTCCCAGGAGGAGAACTCGGTGAGGACGACGCTTCCCGAGGGCATGGCGGTACGCGGCGCAGCCTTGGCCTTGGCGGTGCGCCGGGAGGGAGCGCGGCGTGCGGCGGGCTTTCGCCCGGGCGAGGAGGACTTCGGCCGGGAGGCGCGGCGGGTCGCGGAGCGGGCGGGCTTGGAGCGGGAGGGGCGGCGCTTGGCCATCAGGGCACCAGCGGCGGCACCCCGGCGGGGGGCCTTAACCTTGTCCGGCGGGTGCAGGCTCGAGGTCGAGGACCGGCCGGGACGGCTCCACGGCCGACCCGGTGGCAGCGTGCACCCCGGTGACCCGTCCCGCGACCGGGGCGCGCACCTCGTTGTGCATCTTCATCGCCTCGAGGACGAAGAGCACCTGCCCCGCCTCGACCCGGTCGCCCGGCCGGACGAGGAGGCGCTCCAGGCGGCCCGACATGGGGGGGCGCAGCCGGAGGGGGCCCGAGGCACTGGCGCCCGCGGCGGCGCCGGTGCGGGCCGCGAGGACCCGGTAGGCCACGGTTTCGCCGTCCAGGCTCGCCTCGCCGTCCCTCCGGTGCTGGACGTGGAAGCGGCGCCCGTCCGCCACCGCGGCCACGCCGGCTCCGTTGGGGTCGAGGACGACGTCGATGGAGGCGCCCTCCACCTCGATCCGGAGGCGCCCGTCGCCGACGCGGGTGATGGCTAGGTCGAACGGCTCGCCGTCCACCTCGATGCGGACCTGCATCGCGGCCGCCGCGGGCGGAGAGGTCATTCGCCCTCCGCCCCCCAGTCGCGCCGGCCGGAGGTTTGCGCAAGCCGCGCCGGCATGGATTGGCGCACCGCGAGCCCCGCGAGCCCGCCTCCCGGGGCGTCGGCGAGGACCGCGGCAAGGGCGGCGGCGCGCAGCCTACGCGTCCCGGTCCGGCCCGCGGCGGCGCGCTCGAGGCCGCCCACCAGGCCGTGCTCCTCGAGGAAGCGGGTGGAGAGGTCGCCGCGCCGGAACGCCGGGTGGGTCGCGAGGGCGAGGTGGAGCTCACGGTTGGTCGCGAACCCTTCGATGTGGAGCTCGCCGAGGGCGCGCTCCAGCCGGGCGATGGCGCCCGCGCGGTCAGCGGCGTGCACGATGAGCTTGAGGACCAGGGAGTCGTAGTGGGGCGGCACCGTCCGCCCGGCTTCGAGGGCGGTCTCGACCCGCACGCCGGGCCCCGAGGGGAGGCGGAGGGTGCGCACCGTGCCGGGGCTGGGGGCAAAGCCGTGCGCCGGGTCCTCGGCGTTGATGCGCACCTCGATGGCGTGGCCCGTGGCGCGGATGTCCTCCTGCCGGAACGGCAGCCGCTCGCCGGCGGCGATGCGAAGTTGCCACTGCACGATGTCGAGGCCAGCGACCATCTCGGTGACCGGGTGCTCGACCTGGAGGCGGGTGTTCATCTCGTTGAAGGCGAAGCGGCCGTCCTGCTGGAGGAACTCCAGGGTGCCGGCGTTGCTGTAGCCCACCCGCCGGGCGAGTGCCACCGCCTTGGCGCCGAGGTCGGCCCGCTGTACGGGGGTGAGGGCGGGGCTGGGGGCCTCCTCGACGAGCTTCTGATGGCGGCGCTGGATGGAGCACTCGCGCTCGCCGAGGTGGAGGACGTTGCCGTGCTGGTCGGCGAGGATCTGCACCTCGATGTGGCGCGGGCGCTCGAGAAACTTCTCGAGGAAGACGTCGCCGGAGCCGAACGCGGACACGGCCTGTGCCTGGGCGGCGGAAAGCTGGGCCTCCATCTCGCCCGCGCCGTGCACCACCCGCATGCCGATGCCGCCGCCCCCCGCCGCGGCCTTGAGGAGGACCGGGTAGCCGATGCGCTCCGCCTCGGCGCGGGCATGGGCGGCGTCGCGCAGCGTGGATGAGCCGGGGGCGACCGGGACCCCGGCGGCCTCCGCCTCGGCGCGGGCGCGGGTCTTGTCACCCATGCGCTCCATCGCCTCAGGCGTGGGGCCGACCCACGCCAGGCCTGCCTTGCGGACGGCGCGGGCGAAGGCGGGGTTCTCGGAGAGGAAGCCGTAGCCGGGGTGGATGGCCTCGGCGCCGGTGCGCTCGGCGGCCTCGAGGATGCGGTCGGCCCGCAGGTAGGAGTCGCGGCTCGGGGCGGGCCCAAGGAGGACCGCCTCGTCGGCCATGCGCGTCCACAGTCCGCCCGCGTCCGCCTCGGAGTGGACCGCCACCGTGGCGACGCCGAGCTCGCGGGCTGCGCGCACCACGCGCACGGCAATCTCGCCGCGGTTGGCGATGAGGAGTTTCCGGAACACGCCGGGCGGGCCACGGGCCGCGGCCTTGTTAAGGCTGCCCGGCGCGGCCGGGCGGGTTGGTCTACTCGAAGGTGATGGCGATGCTGAAGGTGTCCTGGACGACGATCCAGGCGGCCACCACGACCTCGTAGTCGCCGGGGCGCAGGGAGGCCGTGAAGGTCTCCTCGTTGGTGACGGGGTTCGTCGTGGGGTCGTTGGCGCTCATCGCGACCTGGGTGCCCTCCTGGACGAGGTAGAGGTCGAAATCGCTTACCCCGGGCCAGGTCAGCATGGCGGTGACCGAGGGCTTGCCGGCCTCCACCGTGAAGTTGTAGCGGAAGCAGGTGCTCACGGCCTGCGAGCAGGGACCGAGCGTGGCGACGGTCGGGTCGGCGGGGTCGGGCAGGCCGTTGAAGGGGTCGATGCCCGCCGTCACGGTCTGGTTGTCGTAGATGTTGGCGGGGAGGGCCGCGCCGTCGTCGGAGCCGCCGTTGCCGCCGTTTCCATCCGCGTTGCTGCCGCCGCTGTCGGAGCATCCCGCGAGGGCGGCCGCGACGGTGATTCCAAGAAGGAGCCAGGTGCGCATGGGGGCGGCGAAACCAGGGGGTCAGATAGGCTTTGAGGGCAGGCCCGGACCGACGGCCCCGAGGGGCGCGAATTATATTTTATAGAAGTTCTTACAATCAATGCTTGTGAGCACCCCTCCAAAAGACCCCCGGAGCCCCCCTGACCCGTGGGCGGCCTTCCCGGGCGGCAACCCGTTTGGGCCCGGCGGCCCCCTCGCCCCGGGCGGCCCCTTCGGCGGCGACCCCTTCGCCAACATGGAGGCGTGGTTCCGCTCGATGGGCATCGACCCCAACGACTTCCGCCGCCTGGTCGAGGAGATGCAACGCAACCTCCAGGACGCCTTCCGCAACCCTGGGCAGGACCCGGGGAAGAGCTTCGTCTCCGGGTTCAGCCTCCGCATCGGCCCCGACGGCAAGCCGCAGTTTGCCACCTTCGGCAACAAGCCGAGCCTCAAGCCCAACCCGGGCGGCAAGGGCATCCCCAAGGTGGTCTCCGACGAGCGCGAGCCCATCACCGACGTCATCGACGGGGCCGACGAGGTGAGCATCACCCTCGAGGTCCCCGGCGTCACCCGCGAGGACATCGATGTCCACATGACGGAGCGCCAGCTCGAGATCGCCGTGGACACCGAGCGCCGCAAGTACCACAAGCAGGTCCAGCTCCCCGCGGCGGTGGACCCCTCAACCACCAAGGCCACCTACAACAACGGCATCCTCGACGTCACGGTCCGCAAGGTCCGCCCCGGAAAGGCCGGCGTCCGCGTCCCGGTGCGGTGACCCCGAGGGGGTCGGCACCGCAACCGTCATGAAGTCTCCCCAGGTCGGGTGTCCGCCTTCGGGCCCGAGGAGACGACATGGGTGAAGAGTTCGAGGAGATCGAGGAGACCGAGGAGCTCTTCAACGAGGACTTCGACGACAAGGACACCGTCCTGCGGCCCGGCGTCAAAAAGCACGTCTGCCCCAAGGACAACGTCAGCCTGGAGTACCGCGTCGAGGGGCGCTTCGTCATCCGCTTCTGCAAGAAGTGCGGATACCAGGAAGAGGATTGAAACGGGTCCTCGCTGCGCTCGGGCCTCGTTTCAATCGTTGACAAGAACGGGGGCTCCGCCCCCCGAACCCCCC
>DATDQC010000122.1:0-2459 GCA_035292455.1 Thermoplasmatota archaeon | reverse complement strand
CGGAGAGCGGCGGGACCTGCAGCGACTCCTGGACGGCCCACACGACCTGGCCGGAGAGGACATCGTAGCGCTCGTCGTACTTGACCCGGGCCGGCAGCCGGGCATCCCCGTCGGGGACGTAGAGGGGCTGCCGCTCCCCGTAGTCGAGCGCCACCTGGAAGACCGTGTCGGCGTTGCGGAACTCGGTCCACAGGAGGCGGCCCTGGCGGTCCAGGGTGACGTTGACGCTCTGCGTCGCGTCGCGGTAGGCCAGGTCCACGTTGCCATCCTCACGGATGACCGGCGGGTCGCGCTCCATCCTCGCGAGGTCGTCCACGCCGAACAACGCCTGCGGTTCGACGGGGAACAGGAGGACGGCGCAGTTGTGGTCGGGGTCGCCGGGAGGGCGGGCCTCGACCGAAGCCTCGGGGCGGATGAGGACGACGCGGTCGCTGGCGCAGAAAAGGATGCCCGACAGGGGGCCGACGCTATCGCTCGAGATGTCGACGCGCAGGACGTCGTTGGAGCCCCATTCCGCGTACGCCTGCGATTCGCTGCGGATGGGGCGTGCGGAGACCATGGAACTCTGCATCACCCGGACGCCCTCGCCGTCCCGGGAGAAGATGGCGCGCTGGTAGTCCTCGAACGCCTTCACGACATCGGGTTCGGGCTCCTCCACATCCACCTCGAGGGGGGGAAGCGGCGACCCGTCGGGCCCGTAGGTCGGCTCCTCCTCCTTGTCAGATCCGCCCCCGAAGCAGCCGGATACCCCCACGACCATCGCGAGGGCCAGGGCTACGAGGAGGATGCGCGCGGGGGCCGGGGTCTCCACCATGACGGCGCGACGGGGAGGGGGGTTGTTCAAGGTTGTGGGACAGCAGGGCCGGCCCGACCCAAACCTACCCGTGGAGGAAGACCCCGGAGCCCTGGGTTTCCATCCTCACGAACCCGAACCGCTCGAACTGCACGACCTTCCCGACCTCGCGCGTCGCTGCCTTCTCCACCAGGCCCTTTACTTCCGCGAGCGGCGGCACGGCCCCCTCCGGGGCGTCGTCGGCCATGAGGCCGGGCTTGAGGACGGTGAAAGGGCAGGCCGCGGCGGCGGGAAGCCACTGCACGATGGGCATCGAGCGGTCCATCTCGGTGCCGGTGAAGAACGCCGTGCCGCCGGCAAGGACGACGTTGCCGAGGTCCTTGAGGCGGACGGCGGGGTGCTTGCCCTCGGCGGCCGGGATGTGCACGGTGGGCTCGGCGGCGAGGGTGCGCTGGCCCCGCTCGGGGTGGCTCGGGTGGATGGCCGGCTTGGCGACGCGGCCCTCGGCGCCCGACAGGCTCACCGCGTGCGGCTCGGGGACGAAGAAGTAGCGCGGCGCCTCGGGGTCCACGCGCTTCTGGTTCTCCGCCTCGAGGTTCGCCATCGAGACCGCGATGTCCTTCTCGGTGAGACCGAGCGAGACCCAGAAGGAACGGAGGGCGTCGGGGCGGTAGCCGCGGCGCCGCAGGGCGGCGAGGGTCGGCAGGCGCGGGTCGTCCCAGCCCGAGAACTTGCCGGCCTCGATGGCGCGCCGCATCATGCTGGTGCTGAACTTCCCAAACTCGTGCACCGAGACGCGGCCCCAGTAGAGCGTCTCCGGGTAGGTCCACCCCATGTGGCCGTAGAGGAACCCCTGCTTCTTCGTCGAGTCCATGAGGTCCTTGCCGCGGATGACGTGGGTGACGCCCTGGAGGTGGTCCTCGATGGCGGACTCGAAGTCCAGAAGCGGCCAGGCGTGGTGGCGGGGGATCTTGCCCTGGGCTTCGCGGGGGTGCACGGCGTCGGCGGCGACGACGCGGAAGGCGGTCCAGTCCCGCAGGGCGGGGTCCTTGTGGCGGATGTCGGTCTTGACTCGCAGCACGGCCTCGCCCTTCACCGACTCCCCCTTCACCATGCGCTCGAACCCCCCGAGGCTCACCTTGGATTCGGCCTCGCGGTGCGGGCAGGCGACCCCCTTCCCCTTGAGGTCGCGGAACGCCTCGGCTTCGCAGGAGCAGACGTAGGCCCCGCCGGCGCGGATGAGGTCACGGGCGGCTTCCTGGTAGATGGCGATGCGGTCGGATGCGACCACCTCGCGCGTCGGCTTGCGCCCGACCAGCCACAGGTAGTCGTCGCGGATCATCTGGTAGCCGTCCCAGCCGCGCTTGGCGTCGAGGAGAGGAGGCTTGACCTGCGGGTCGGTGTCGTCGAAGCGGAGGATCATCTCGGCGTCGTGGGTCTGCTGGTACTCGGCGAGCAGGCTGACGCCGCGGCTGTGGCCGAGGCTCAGGGGGCCGTTGGGGTTGGGGGCGAACCGCATCACCACCTTGCCCTTGACGTTGGGGAGCGCCCGCAGCCCTTTGCCCTCCTCGCGCTTGGGGGCCTCGAGGAGTTCGGGCGCCTCGGCGGCCAGGGCGGTCTTCTGCTCCTCGGCCGCCATCGCGTTCACCGCCCTGCAGGCCTCCTC
>DATDQC010000121.1:0-3058 GCA_035292455.1 Thermoplasmatota archaeon | reverse complement strand
GGGGTCCCGGTTGAGCCAGAGGTCGCGGTCGCGGATGCAGCGCGCGAGGTCGGCAAGGAGGCCGTCCTGCGGCGCGAGGGCGCGCTGCTGCAGGCTCGCCCCCGACTCCTGCGCCTCCACCTCGAGGACGGCGACCTCGCGCCGAAGGCGCCGCAGGTCGAGCCCCTCCCACTGCTTGTGGTGGTGGTCTCTCCACTCGACGCGCCAGCCACCCGCCCTGAGGGCGGAGCAGGCGGCGACGATGCGGGGATAGTCCGGTTTCTGGAGCGAGAGGTCCGCGATGAGCAGGCGGCGCCCTTGCCCCGGCGAGCGGACCACGTGATCCAGCACCTCCGCCATCTCGTCCGGCCGGGCGTAGAGGACGCCGACCTGGTCGGGCCCGAGGGCCCGGAGTGTCACGATGGCGGCCCCGACACCGTCCAGGCACTCGGCGTGGGTCACGAGGAGGACCTTGCGGGCGGCCGACTCCGCGGCCTGCCACGCCTGCAGTCGGAGGCGGCGCTCGCGGCGGCGTCCTGGGCGGCGTTCCGGCCAGTAGAGGTTGGGCACGGCGTGGCGAGGAGCGGAAGGCGGATAACCGCAGCGCTGGACCCTACGGAAGCGCTTGCGCGGGGCTTTTCCGTGCCAGGCCGGTCGCCGGTCACGTGGTCCTGCGGATCCACAACGTCCGCACCCGCCAGAAGGAGCCGTTCGCCCCGCTCGACCCGAAGGGCCGCACGGTGGGGATGTACGTCTGCGGCCTCACCGTGTACGACCACGCCCACATCGGCCACGCCCGCACCGCCGTCGCCTTCGAGGTGGTCCGCCGCTGGCTGGAACGCTCCTACCCGCTCACCTACGTCCAGAACGTCACCGACGTGGACGACAAGATCCTCGACCGCGCCAAGGAGCTCGGAGTGAGCCCGCGCGAGCATGCCGCGCACTGGGACCGCGTCTCCCAGCAGGCCATGGCGCGGCTCGGGGTGCGCCCCCCCGACGAGGCCCCCCACGTCACCACCTCCATCCCCGACATCGTGCGCTTCATCGGGGCCATCGTGGAGCGCGGCTTCGCCTACGCCACCCCCGGCGGCAGCGTCTACTTCGACGTCCCGCGCTACCAGACGCACGCCGAGCGGGCCTTCCCGACCTGCGCCTACGGCTCGCTCTCGAACCGCGACTACCGCGAGATGGCGGCCGGGACCCGCAAGGACGTCGAGGCGGACAAGCGCCACCCCGCCGACTTCGCGCTCTGGAAGGCCGCCAAGCCCGGCGACCACCCCGACGCCTCGTGGGATTCGCCGTGGGGCAAGGGCCGCCCGGGCTGGCACATCGAGTGCAGCCTGATGTCCACGCGCTCGCTCGGGGACCTCATCGACCTCCACGGCGGCGGCCAGGACCTCATCTTCCCCCACCACGAGAACGAGGTGGCGCAGAGCCAGGCCAAGACCGGCAAGGCCCCCTTCGTCAACGTCTGGATGCATACCGGCTTCCTCAACGTCGAGGGGGAGAAGATGTCGAAGTCGCTGGGGAACTTCATCGTCCTCACCGACCTCCTCGACGAGATGGCGGGGAAGGGATGGGGCCCCGAGGTGCTGCGCTTCTACTTCCTGCAGACCCACTACCGCTCCAAGATCGACTATTCCTCCAAAGGACTCGAGGAGGCCGCCACCGCGCTCGAGCGCCTGCAGCGCACGCGGCGGCTGCTCGCGGAGGCGGCGGCCAAGCCCCTTGCGCGGGGCGACGCGGACCTGGGGAAGGCGATGACACAGGTGGAGCTCGATTTCATGGCCGCCATGGACGACGACCTCCACACGCCCGGCGCCATCGCCGCACTCTTCGCGTTCCAGAAAGCCGCGAATTCCGCCCTCGACTCCGGGCGGCTCGGCGCGGAGGCGGCGCGCGCCGGACTTGCCGCACTCGAACGGTGGGGCGGCTTCCTCACCCTGTTCTCCCAACCCATCGCCCACGGCGCCGCTGAGGCACCTCACGGACTCCTGGCGGCGGCGCGCTCGCTCGGCCTCGCCGCCAGCGGCAGCGAACGCGACGTCATGGAAGCCATCCTTGCCGAGCGGGCCACAGCGCGCAGCCGCAGGGATTGGGTCCGCTCCGACGCCATCCGTGACGCGCTTGCGAAGGCCGGCTACGCGGTCGAGGACGCGGCGGGCGGGGCGCGATGGAGACGACCGTGAAGCTGCGTCTGCGGCGGCGCGAGGAAGAGGCCTACGACCGACCTTTCGAGCGCGCGGCGGCCTGGCTCCTCCAACGCGGCGTCCACCCCAACCACCTCACGGTCCTCCAGCTTCCCGTCTTCCTGCTGCAGATCTCCGCCGCCCTCGAGGGGTGGACCTGGGTGTTCGTGCTCTGCATCTTCCCCCTCATGCTCCTCGACGGCGGCGACGGCGTGCTGGCGCGGGTGGGCGGGCTGCAGAGCCGTTCGGGGGCGGTACTGGACTCCATCTTCGACCTCATGGGCATCGCCATCGTGCTTTGGGGGGCGGCGCAGTTCTTCCCCCGCGAGACCCCCTGGTTCATGGCCTTCTTCTTCGGCAACTTCCTGCTGTTCCTGCAGAACGCCCTCCTCGGGGAGAAGGTCATCGCCTACCTGCGCGGCCCCATCCTGGTGGCCGTCGCCTTCCCCGCCACCCTCGCGGGCGCCCTTGCGGTGGACGGCGTGGTCCTCGTGTGGCTCCTTGCCACGCGGATGCCGCGGAGTGTACGCGCCTTGGCCGCCTCGCCGGCCTGAGCCCTCGCGCCGTGCCTCCCCGGCTTCGGCTTCACGTTTTTCTAGGCCCTGGATGTGGAGCCGCTGCGCGCACGTACCCAAGCGGTCAACGGGAGCCGACTCAAGATCGGCTGCTTCGTGCTTCACAGGTTCGAATCCTGTCGTGCGCATGTGGTCTCCCACCTCGTCGACGCCGGGCGCCCGGCCGGGCCGACGTGGGACGGCGTGCTGGTGCGTTTCGGGGAGCTTGGCATCAAGTCGGCCCCGGTGCGTCGCCGCATGCTGGAGCGGCTGCGGGCCAACCTGCTCGACGCCATGGAGCGCGAGGGGGTGGAGGGGGACGTCCGCAAGGTCGGC
>DATDQC010000120.1:0-6806 GCA_035292455.1 Thermoplasmatota archaeon | reverse complement strand
CCGAGGGGCAGGACGTCGAGGTCCACAAGCGGACACCGTTGCAGCCGTGGCACCTTCAACTCGTCGAGGAGGCCGTCACCGCGACCCGGCGGCCCCGCGTCCTCCTCCTCGCCATTGACGACAGCGAGGCGCAGTTCGGGCTGCTCTCCTCCTACGGCCTGCAGGTGCTCGGGAGCCTCCCCGCCCACCTCGCGGGCAAGCGGTTCGCGGACGGGGGCTCCCGCAAGGAAGTGTTCTACGACGAGGCGCTGCGGAGCCTCAAGCTGATGCGCGTGCCCCCCGACCTCCCCAGCCTCGTGGTCGGCCCCGGCTGGTGGCGCGAGGAGTTCCTCGCCCACGCGCGCCGCAAAGACCCCACCCTCGCGGCGGGCGTGGTGACCGAGGGCACGTCGCAAGGCGGGCGCACCGGGCTCCAGGAAGCGCTCCGCAGCGGGCTCGTCGCCCGCGTCCAGGCCGGGCACCGCGTCCAGGCCGAGACCGACCTGGTGGAGCAGCTGCTGGCGCGGGTGGCCGCCGGCTCCGGCCTCGCCGCCTATGGCCCGGCCGAGGTCGCCCAGGCGGTGCAGGCGGGCGCCGTGGAGACCCTCATGGTGGCCGACAGCGCGGCGCGCTCGGGAGCCCACGACGCCCTGCTCCGGGCCGCCGAGGCGACGCGCGCCAAGGTCCACCTGGTCTCGACGTCGCACGAGGCGGGCGAGCGCCTCGCCCGCATGGGAGGCCTTGCCGCCCTGCTCCGGTTCCCGCTTCAGGCCTGAGCGTGCTCGCCGTAGTGGATGAGGACCACCAGGGCGACGTTGCCGCCTGGGCCGGCGTCTCCCTGGGTCACCTCGAAGGTGTAGCCGCCCACGGCGAGCGGGCTTCCCGTCGCCACGGAGACGGTGACCGCGGTGTCGGACTGCGAGGAGGTCCCCACCGCCTGCTCGACGCCGTCGCCGTCCTGCAGCAAGAGCTGGAAGGCCGGCACGGGCGGGGCCGGGGCGGGCAGCACCGTGGTGTAGTTGAGGTAGGCCTCGAGGTGGGCGTTGCCCCTCCCCACGTCGAAGGCGAACGAGGCGTTGCCGGTGGCCGCCGGACCTGCCTGCGGCCCAATCTCCTTGGAGAAGCTGAAAGTCACCGTCTGGTCGGCGTCCTCCCCGTTGGGTTGGTCGTCGCCGTCCATGTCGGCGTCGTCGAGGTTCGCGGTGCCATCCCCGTCGATGTCGTCGCCGGGGCCGAGGCCGGGGTAGAGTTCGCGGAACTCCGCCTCGCTCAAGCCGACATCGCTCTCGGGGGCGTTGTTGTACTCGTACACGAAGACGGCCGCCATGACGCCCACCAGGACGACGGCGCCCACAATGCCTACCACGGTATCGGTCGCGACCATGTCAAAGCTCCTCGACGGCGATGGCGAAGCTGGTGTATTGGAAAAGCTCTACGTCGAAATGGTTCCCGGTGTCCTCCTGGTGGCCGGTCTCCGCCTCGCAGGCCAGGATGCGCTGCTGGTCAGGCCAATCGGGGCCCGGGCAGTCGCCGGCATCGAGCAGGGTCACGCGCACCCTCCAGGTCCCGGCCGTGGCGGCGTGGTGCTTCGCCTCGGCCGCCATGCGAACCTCCTCCGCCGTCTCGCCCGGCTCGCCGTCTTCCACGTTCTCGTCGGGCCGGTCGGCGACCGTGAACGAGATGCGGGCGTCGGCGAAGCTGGCGTTGTAGCCGAGGACCTGCCGCTGCGGGTCGATGGCGGTCGGCTGCTCGTTCTCGATGAGGCGCCGCGTCCCCACGGGCTGCCCGGCGGGGTCGATGAGCTCGACGCTGAACTGGTCGGGGAGGCTGGAGACGACGTCGTCCCGGAAACTCATGTCCATGACAATGAAGTGGACGTTGTCGATGGGGATGTCGTAGGCGAACTCGTGCAGGCGGCCGCCTTCGGCCTCGCTGAAGTCGAAGCCCTGCGAGGCGACGTCGTGGGGGGTGTCCACCGCGACGACGCGGAAGTGGGGCACCACGATGTCCTCCTCCGGCAGCGCCTGCACCAGCACCGCAGCCAGCACGACCAAGAGGATCCCCACCGCGCCGAGGATGAGATCGAGGCGTCGTCCGCGGCCTTCGGGGGGGCCGGCGCGGAGCACCTCGGTCCGGCGCGCGGCCGGGCGGGGCGACGGTTCAAGCGGGGCGGTGCGCCGGGCCACGGCGGCGTCGAGCCCCCCCGGGTTGATGAAGCCTGTGAACGGGACCTTGAAACAACGGGCTCAGGCGTGCCGCTTGAGGGCGGCCACCAGCATCTCCTTGGGGACCGCGCCGACGATCTGGTCCACCTTCTGCCCGTCCTTGTAGATCATCAGGGTGGGGATGCTCATGATGCCGTTCCTGGCGGCGGTCATCTGGTTCTCGTCGGTGTTGAGCTTGCCAAACCGCACCGCGGGCATCTCGGTGGAGAGCTGCTCCACCACCGGCCCGACGCGCCGGCAGGGGCCGCACCACGGGGCCCAGAAGTCGATGAGCACCACCCCGGACTGGGTGGTGAACTGCTGGAAGTCGGCGTCGGTGACGGTGGCCACGGAACCTGCCATGGCCCTTCGATGGGGGCGGGCGCTCTTAGGTCCACCGGTGCGGGAGAACCGTGAAGAGCCCCGCAGCACTCGCGGGGCGCGTTGGCGATCCAGTACCTCTCCGAGGCGTGGGCCGAGCAGGCCCTCCGCCGCGTCGAGACCGACGCCCGCATCCGCAAGGCGCTCGCCGGCATCGAGCTCTCACTCCTTGTCATCGTGCTCCACCCCCCGAAGGCGTGCTACGGCTTCCTCTACACCGCCTTCGACCGCCGGGGGCTCTCGGACTACCGGGTCGGCTACGACTACCACGCGGTCGCGAAGGGACTCGCTCCGCCGACCTTCGTGGTTTCCGGGCACTACGACGTCTTCGCCGCCATCCAGCGCCGTGAACTCTCGGAGCGCCGCGCCCTGGTGATGGGGAAGCTGCACCTCACCGGCTCGATGGTGAAGGCGCTCCGACACATGCGGGCCCTCGAGACCATCACCGAGGTTCTCACTGCCATCCCGTGCAAGACCTGAGAGCCTTGAACCCGGCCTACCCTGCCGGTTTGGCCTCGCGTGGCACCGTCATGGCGGCCCCGGCGAGCACCAACGCGCCACCTGCCGCGGTCCATGGCCCCGGCACTTCGCCAAGCATCGGCCAGGCCAGGAGGGCGGCACCCACGGGTTCGAGGAGGATCCAGGTCGCCACCGTGTGGGCTGGAAGGTAGCGCAGGCACCAGTTCGCGACGGTGTGGCCCCCCAGCATCGGCACGGCGGCGAGGAGGACGAAGAAGAGGAACGCGCGGGAGGAGAAACCGGTCGCGACCGGCTGGCCGGCGAAGGGGAGGGCGAGGAGAAGCGCCAGCGCCGCGAAGGCGTAGACCGGCGTCACGTACTCCACCAGGCCCCGTGTCGCCCGCAGGCGCCGACCGACGAGGAAGTAGGCGGCGGAGCCCAGGCCCGCGGCGAGCGCCACCAGGTCCCCAAGGAGGGCGCGCCGCGACGCCGACCCCCACCCGCCGTCGCCGAGCGTGATGAGGAGGACGCCCGCCGTCGCGAGCGCCACGCCCGCCCACGCCGCCCGGGCGAGCCGGTCCCCGAGAATCCAGTGGCCCCCGAGGGCGACGAAGACCGCCTGGAGGGTGACGAGCGACGTCGAGGCGGCGACCGAGGTCATGAAGAGGCTGGTCACCCACAGCCCAAAGTGCGCGGCGAGCGACAGCCCGGCGAGTGCCAGCAGGCCCCAGTCCGCGGCGCGGTATCTCCGCCATGCCCCCCAGGCGCCGCGCGTGAAGGGCAGCAGCAGGACGATGGCGAGGGCGAGGCGCCAGAAGGAGGCTGTGAGGGCCGGTGCGTCGGCGAGGCGGAAAAGAGGGGCCGCGAAGGAGACCGAGAGGACCGCCAGTGCGACGCCGAGGGCGGGCGGGACGGCGGGGCGTTCCCCGGGCACGTTTCGGCACAGGCCGCAACCGCTTAACCGTCCTTCGACGGTCCCGCCGCCATGGACGCCACCGAGGCGGTCATCGTGGACGCCTGCCGGACCCCAATCGGGAGGGCCGGCAAAGGCGCCTTCGCGAAGGTCCGCTCCGACGACCTTGGGGCGTGGTGCATCGAGGGGCTCCTCAAGCGCACCGGCCTCGACGCCCACCTCGTGGACGACCTCCTCGTGGGCTGCGCCATGACGGAGGGGCCGCAGGGCTACAACGTCGCCCGCCAGATCGGTCTCCTCGCCGGCCTCCCCGACAGCACCGCCGCGGCCACCATCAACCGCTTCTGCTCCTCTTCCGCCTACACGTTGGCCCTCGCGCACGCCCAGGTCGAGCAGGGCTGGTCGGAGTGCGTCATCGCAGGCGGCGTCGAGACCATGAGCCTCATCCCCATGACCGGGCTCACGCCGCAGCTCTACGTCAACCCCCGGATGTGGGAGCGGCGCAAGACCTACTACAACTCCATGGGGCAGACCGCCGAGGAGGTCGCCAGGCGCTACAAAGTCTCGCGCGAGGACATGGACCGCTGGGGGGTCCGGAGCCACAACCGCGCCGAGGCGGCCGAGGAGACTGGCGTCTTCGCCCGCGAGATCGTCCCCGTCACGGTGCCCGGCCCCGACGGCAAGCCGGTCACGGTCACCCGCGACGAGGGCATCCGGCACGGCGCCACCTACGAGGCGACGGCGGCCCTCAAGCCCGCCTTCGACCCCGGCGGCGTGGTGACGGCCGGCAACGCCTCGCAGATGTCCGACGGCGCCGCCATGGCCTTGGTCACCTCGGCCCGTTTCGCCAAGGAGCACGGCCTCAAGCCGCGCGCCCGCATCCTCGGCGCCGCGGTCGCGGGCGTCGAGGCGGAGGTCATGGGCATCGGCCCGGTGCCCGCCGTCCGCCGGCTCCTCAAGCAGAGCGACGTCGGGGTGGACGACCTGGCGCAGTTCGAGATCAACGAGGCGTTCGCAAGCCAGGTGCTCGCCTCCATCCGCGAGCTCCGGGTTCCGGAGGACATCGTCAACCCCAACGGCGGCGCCATCGCCCTCGGCCACCCGCTCGGCGCCACCGGGGCGCGCATCGCCTCCCACGTCCTCAACCACCTTGGCGCCAAGGGCGGGGGGCTTGCCGTGGAGACGATGTGCGTGGGCGGCGGGCAAGGCTACGCGCTGCTGCTTGAGGTCGAGTAGGCCGCCATCGACCGCCGTCCACGGTACCGGGCCGCGTTTGCCAACGCTTATGCCGCCGTCGCCGACTCGGAGGCTGCATGCCCGAGGCGGAAGCCACCCTCATCGTCATCGGCGTCATCGTGGTGGGCGGATTCCTCGCCAGCCTCGCGTTCAAGAAACTTCGGCTCCCCGAGGTCCTCCTGCTGATGGCGCTGGGCATCGTCATCGGGCCGGTGCTCGGCTGGGTGGAGGTCGAGGGCTACCGCGAGATCAGCGGCCTCATCGGCACCATCGCCATCATCGTCATCCTGTTTGATGGCGGCCTGGAGATCCAGTTCCGCGACCTCAAGTACGGTGTCGCGCGCGGCGGCGGCCTTGCCATCCTCGTCTTCTGCTTCACGGCGGCGCTGTGCGCCGGCATCGCCTACCTCGCCCTCGACCTCTCCTGGCCGCACGCCTTCCTCCTCGGCATGGCCCTCGGGGGGGCCGGCGCCGTCATCGTCATCCCGATGATCCGCCAGCTCGAGGTCAAGCAGGACTCGGTGACGGTGGTCGCCATCGAGGCGGCGGTCTCCGATGTCCTCGTCATCGTCGGCGTCTACGGCCTCGCCACCGCGCTCGAGGACAACGTCACCGAGACCTCCGCATTCGCCCGCGAGCTCTTCTTCGTCTTCAGCATCGCCCTGGTGTGCGGCGCCATCGCGGGCTGGCTGTGGTCGCGCCTCCTCGGCTGGCGCGGCATCCGCGGCTACGAGTACGTCCTCACCCTCGGCGCGCTCTTCCTCCTCCACGTCGGTGTGGAGCACCTCGACGGCGCGGGGCCGATGGCGGTCCTCGCCTTCGGCCTCGTGGTCGGCAACAGCAAGCGCGCCGCCACCTTCGTCGAGGCGAGCACCCACAGCCCGCACCGCAAGAGCGCAACGCCCCCCACCGCCCCCGGGCTGGTGCCGGTCTTCACCGAGACCATGGCGGGGTTCCACCACGAGATGGTCTTCCTCATCCGCAGCTTCTTCTTCGTCGGCCTCGGCGTCGTCCTCGACCTCAACGACCTGGTGGACCCCAAGTTCCTCCTGGTCGGCCTGGCGCTCGCCGTCGCCGTCGCCCTCGGGCGCTGGCTCGGGGTGAAGATCATGTACCTTGGGAGCTCCGTCTCCGAGCACGACCGCAAGTCGGTGTCGCTGATGTTCCCCCTCGGGCTCGCCGCGGCGGCCCTGAGCCTGGTGCCCTACCAGCAGTTTGGCATCGAGGAGGCGAAGGAGTTCGGTTCCTACGCCGCCGTCGTCATCGTCCTCACCAACATCTTCTGCGGCGCCGGCGTCTGGTGGATGAGCCGGGCCCACCGCAAGCCGTACCAGGCCGTCGCGGGGCGCCGGCGCGGCACCCCCTCGGCCGCACCCGCGCCGCGTCCGGGTCCGCCTCCGGCGGCCGCGGGGCGGCAGGCGCTTGCTTCGCGGCCCCCCGAAACCGGCACGGTGACCTTCACCAGCCGCCGCAGGTAACTCAAGGGCAACCATTCAGTGGGACGCGGCCGCCCGGTCCATCCACCAGTGGACCACCGTGATGGCGTGGTTGCCGTGGTACCACTGCGGCCCAAGGCTCACCCGGATCGTTCCCAGGCCATCGAGCAGGCGGTACTCGGCGGGCGTGAAGGGCAC
>DATDQC010000119.1:0-5910 GCA_035292455.1 Thermoplasmatota archaeon | reverse complement strand
GGGCCGGGCGGCCAGCTAGGCTCATATACGACCGCAAGTGCGCAAGGCCTGAGGAATCAAACATGGCCCTCGCACGCGCACGCCAGGCAGCCCGCCGAGTCAAGGACCGCTGGAAGTCCAAGACCTGGTTCCGCATCACGGCGCCCCCCGCCTTCAACAGCCAGCTCATCGCCGAGACCCTCTCCGACGAGCCGCAGAAACTGATGCAGCGCACCGTCGAGGCGACCCTCCACGAACTCACCGGCGACATGAAGCAGATGCACGTCAAGCTCATCTTCCAGGTCAAGGAGGTCGCGGACAACAACGCCAAGACCGCCTTCGTCGGCCACACCATGACGTCGGACTACGTGCGCCGCCTCACCCGCCGCGGCAACAACAAGATCCCGCTCGTCATGGACCTCAAGACCAAGGACGGCAGCCGCATCCGCGTCAAGCCCTTCGCGGTCACCGACAAGCGCTGCCAGACCACCCAGAACATGGGCATCCGCCGCGCCATGGCCCGCGTCCTCGAGGAGGCCGCCGAGAAGAGCAACCTCTCCGCCTTCCTCGCCGACATGCTGGTCGGCGACCTCAACAACCGCATGTACAAGGAGGCCCGCAAGGTCCACCCCCTGCGACGCATCGAGATCGGCAAGAGCGAGATGCTGCAGGCCCCCACCATCGAGGTGGACGAGACCCCCATCGTCCGGCGCGTGGAGGCCGCCCCGGAGGGCGCTCCCGCCGAGGGCGCCCCCGCGGCCCCCGCGACCGAGGCCGGCGCCGCCGCCCCGGCCGCCGCCGTCGTCGAAGAGGCCGCCAAGAAGGTCGAGGATCTCGCTGGCGAAGAGGACGAGGAGTAGGCGCCCAAGCCTCTCCCCGCACCCCAGCGCTTCGCTTTTCCGCCGCCGCGGCCTTGGAGGCTCAAGGGCTCATAGGCTAGCTTGGATAGACTGGCGGGCTTCGGACCCGCAGACGAGGGTTCGAATCCCTCTGAGCCCGTTCCGAGTGAGCGAAGCGAACGTAGGAACGGGGCAGAGGGGTTCGACCGAGCGAAACGAGGCATCCTTCGGCGCCGCGAAAGCGGCGACGAAGGTTCGAATCCCTCGGGGCCCGTCTCCTCGTTCCACTCGTCGCCGGGCCCCGAGGGCCCGCTCGCTCCGCTCGCTGCCGTACGGCGCGCTCCGGAGAGTCAATCGTACGCATGGCTGCGGTGACGAACGTCGTCCACGACGACGACCTTGGCGTCGGGAAACACGTGATAGAACATGCGGTACTCCCCCACCCTCACCCGGTAGTAGTTGCGCTCCCCATGGAGCATCTTGATGTCGGCGCCCGGACGCGGCCGGTAGGGGTCGGTGGCGAGCTGCCGCGCCGCGGCCTCGATTCGCCTTGCGACCGCGGAATCGAGTTTCGCCAGGGCGCGGTCGGCGTGCCGCGACATGCGGACCTCAAGCATCAAAGGACCCGGTACGGTTCCTTCCCGGACATGACGTCCTGGGCAATCTGCCAGTGGAGATCCTGCATCCGTTGGCGCTCCAGCGCGCGCAGGGCCTCCCCGATGATGTCGGCGTAGGTCTGGTCCTTGGTGGCCGCCTTCTTCAATCGGGCCACCAGGGGCCGGGGGATCTGGATGGTCGTGCGCTGGTCCATGAGCGGGACTATGTATGACTATGTATTTGGCCCCGATGGTGCAGGCTTTGGCCTGTCAGGGGCCGTAAAGCCGCCTCACCATCTCCTCCCCAATCTCCACCGCCTGCCGCTCCGTCATCTCCCCGTTCGCGAGGAGCCCGTGCACCCGCTTCGGGACGGTGTCGCACGGCATGACGACGTTCTGCCGCTCCGGGTCGTCGATGTAGTCGGTCTCCAAGAGGAAGCGGCAAGGGCTTCCCTCCGCCTTCTTGAGGGCGTCGCGGAGGTTGCTGCGGCCGCAGATGATGGAGGGGACGATGCCGTGGGTCTCCGCGTCGAGGACCAGGGGGCCGCAGTAGTGCTTGATGACCCGGTCCCGCGCCAACCCCGCCCGGTCGGCCATCGCCGCGAACTCCGCCATCGTCGCGGGCTCGGCGTGCTCGGTGTGGAGCATGATGGGGACACCGGCGTCCTTGGCCTTGCCCATCCCGTAGAGGAGGAGCCCGTTGAGGCGCTCCTGGGTCTCCGCCGGGACCTCGAAGTGGGCCCGCCCGACCTCGCCGATGCAGGCCGCCGTCCTCTCCTCGCAGAAGCCGGCCGCGGCGTCGTAGCAGGCGCGGCCGAACCCCTCGGCGGCGGGCCACCCTTTCGCCTCGGCCACCTTCATGATCTCCAGGGGGTAGGGCCCGACGGCGGAGCGGACGAGGCAACCGGTCTCCTTGCGGATGCGCTCGCTGAAGGCGACGTGGTCGGCCGAGGAGGCCCGGAACGCCTCGACCGTGGCGGGATAGGAGGGCAGCCGGACGTGGGCGATGGAGGTTCCGCCGGCCGCCATGAACTCCCGCACCGCCCCGAGCCCCTTCCAGCCGTCGGGGCGGCAGTGGAAGTGGTTGTCGTGGACGGGGACCTCTGGCCGCTTCACGCCTCCCCGACGCCTCCCCTTCGGAAAACCGTTTATCGCCCTCCCCCGTCGCCCGCCCGATGAAGGCCCCCCTTCTCCTCGCCTGCCTCGCCCTCCTGGCTGCCACCGTCGCCGGATGCTCCGCCCCTTCGGACTACGCCACCCCGGACCAGGACGCCGACATGCGCTACGTCATCCACATGGCCGCCTCCGGCAACCGCTTCGTCCCCGCCAAGGCCGAGGTCCCGGTGGGTTCCACCGTCGTGTGGTCCAACGACGGCGCCACCCCCCACAACGTGGTGGCCAACGACGGCTCCTTCACCTCCGACTCCGAGGACCCCAACTTCCTGCAGCAGGGCGAGGAATACGCCCACACCTTCAACGAGCCGGGCACCGTCCACTATCAGTGCCACCTCCACGCCGGGATGGACGCCGTCCTCAAGGTGACCGAAGCCTAAGGCCAAGAATCGGCTAGGCCGAGGCACCAGGGCGAACCAAGCCGTCCGCGGCGGCCGGTCTCCCCTCGTCTTCCATGTCCAAGAAGAGCCGCAGCCTCTCCAGGATGTGGCTGGGCTCGCCCCCCACGACCTTCTGCACCGCGTCGGCGAGCTCCTCAAGGTCGTACCCGTCGCCGCGCAGGCACGCCTCGATGGCCGCCGTGCGGAGGGGATTCCACTCCCGCCGCACCCGCTCGGCGAAGCGGCCGCGGCGCCACGCCGCCCCGTCCTGGTCCCGCACGGCGGGATCGCGGATGCGCACGTCGCGAAGCGCGGCGAGGGGGGAGGTCTCTCCTTGCACGCCGGGCCAACCGGCACCCCCTTTTTCAACCTCCTCCGCTTGGACGCGTTGCCATGCCGGCCGCCTCGGCCGCCCAGGAACGCGGGATTCCCGTCCCCAAGCGCTACGCTCCCGACGAGATGGAGCGCCTGGTCCTTGAGCGATGGCGCCGCGACGGGACGTTCCGCCGCCAGGTCGAGGCGGGCCGCAGGGCGTACGAGAAGGACCCCAAGCGGCGCTTCGTCTTCCTGGAGGGCCCGCCGACCGCGAACGGACTCCCGCACCCCGGCCACGTCCTCACCCGCGCCGTGAAGGACGCGGTCTGCCGCTACCACGCCATGCAGGGCAAATGGGTGCCCCGCAAGGCGGGCTGGGACTGCCACGGCCTCCCGGTCGAGATCGAGGTCCAGAAGGAGCTTGGCATCGAGCACGTCTCCGACATCGAGCGCTACGGCGTGGAACGGTTCAACGAGAAGTGCCGCGAGTCGGTGTTCCGCTACAAGCGCAACTGGGAGGAGATGTCGGAGCGGGTCGGGTTCTGGCTCGACTACGAGCACCCCTACGTCACCATGGAGGACGGCTACATCGAGTCGGTGTGGTGGAGCCTGGCCCGGCTCTTTAGAGCCGGGCTCCTGGTGAAGAGCTACAAGGTCGTCCCCTACTGTCCGCAGACCGGGACCTCCTATTCGAGCCACGAGGTCGCGCAGGGCTACAAGGACGTCGTGGACACCTCGGTCTTCGTCAAGTTCCACGTCGAGGGAGACCCCGACGGGGCGCGCATCCTCTCCTGGACCACCACGCCGTGGACGCTCCCCGGCAACGTCGCCCTGGCCGTCGGCGCCGACGTGGACTACGTCAAGGTGCGCGTCACCAAGGCCTCCGACAAGGCGCGCGCCAAGGCGGGCGAGGTCCTCATCCTGGCGAAGCCCCTCGTCAAGTCCGCCCTCCGCAACGAGGTCCAGGTCATCAAAGAGATGAAGGGGCGCGACCTCGTCGGCCTACGCTACAAGCCGCTTTTTGCCGGCGCCGTGGATTCCAAGGGAGCCAAGAAGGCGTGGGCCGTGGTGCCCGCCGACTTCGTCACCACCGAGGACGGCACCGGCGTCGTCCACACCGCGGTGATGTACGGCGAGGACGACTTCCAGCTCGGCCAGGCCGAGGGGCTGCCGGCGCGCCACACCGTCGGCCTCGACGGCCTCTTCCTCCCCCACGTCCCCGGCGGCGTCGGGGGCCGCTACGTCAAGGACGCGGAGACCGAGCGGCTCCTCCTCGACCATCTCGCCAAGGGGGACATGCTCTACCGCACCGAGCGCTACGAACACTCCTACCCGCACTGTTGGAGGACCGGCCACCCGCTCCTCTACTACGCGATGAACTCCTGGTACATCCGGATGGGAAGCCTCCGCGACGAGCTCCTCCGGAACAACGACCGCATTGCCTGGGTCCCCGACTCCATGAAGGAGGGGCGCATGGGAGACTGGCTCCGCAACGTCAAGGACTGGGCCTTCAGCCGCAGCCGCTTCTGGGGGACGCCTCTTCCGGTCTGGGTGTGCAGGAAGTGCGGCCACCCGCACTGCGTCGGCAGCCGGCGTGAACTGGAGTCGCTCGGCATCCGCGCGAAGGAGCTCCACCGCCCCTACGTGGACCAGCCCATCGACTGCCCCAAATGCAAGGCCCCCAAGGCCGCCCACCGCGAGCCCTACGTCATCGACGTCTGGTACGACTCCGGCGCGGCGCAGTTCGCGCAGTGGAACACCACCGACCTCGCGAACAAGGACCTCCGCGAGCAGTGGCCCATCGATTTCGTCACCGAGGCGCTGGACCAGACCCGCGGCTGGTTCTACTCCATGCTGGCGTCGGCGACGGCGCTTGGCGCGACGGTGGACGGCGAGGAATTGCTGTTCCGTGGGCCGGCGTTCCGCACCTGTGCCGTCCTCGGCCTCATCCTCGGCGAGGATGGGCAGAAGATGTCGAAGTCCAAGAAGAACTACGTCCCCGCCGAGGTGGTGATGAAGAACCAAGGCGCCGACGCGACGCGCTGGTACCTCCTCACCTCCACGCCGACCTGGCAGGAGAAGCGCTTCAGCGAGGAGGCGGTGCGCGAGACCTTCGGGAAGTTCTTCTCCAGGCTTTGGAACACCTTCCTCTTCCACCACCAGTACGCCCGGCTCGACCGCTGGGCCCCCGAGCAGGCGACGGCCCCCGAGTCGTGGGCGCCCTTGGACCGCTGGCTCCACTCCCGCCTGCAGGCCACCATCGCCGAGGCGCGCTTCGAGGCCGACCGCCTCCACCTCCACAAGGCGACGCGCGCCATCGAGGCCTTCGTGGTGGACGACCTCTCCAACTGGTGGGTCCGCCGCAGCCGCGACCGCTTCTGGGCCGACAAGGACTCCCCCGACAAGCGCTCCGCCCACAGCGCCCTGTGGACCGCCCTCCACGCCGTCTGCCGGCTCACCGCCCCCTTCGCCCCCTTCATGGTCGAGGCCATCTGGCCGCACGTCCGGACCGCCAAAGACGCCGATTCGGTCCACCTCGCCCCCTACCCCGAGGCCGGCCGGCGCGACGAGGCGCTGGAGCGCGAGATGGCGCAGGTGCGGGCACTCGCCGAGGCGGGGCGCGCCCTC
>DATDQC010000118.1:0-3811 GCA_035292455.1 Thermoplasmatota archaeon | reverse complement strand
GGCGCTCATCGCCGGCGGGTTCATGGCCGCCCTGGTGGGCGGCGTCGTCTTCGGCGAGGCGCTCGGCATCCATTTCGTGACGCCGGAGCCCCATGAGGCGGACGCCGAGAAGGAGATCTCCTGGGAGGAGGTCCTCGGCCTCGACATCCCTTCGACGGGGTTCCTGCACAAGACCGGCCAGCCGGAGGCGGCGGCCGCCGAGGGCGCCCTCGTGACGCACGCCTCCGAGGTGGAGGAGAAGAAAGGCCTCCTCGAACCGCACAGCGACGTCCACCTCTCGGTGAACGGCTGGTTCAACCTCGGCTACTACTCCAAGGTGCACGACATCAAGGCGCTCCTCCTGTGGAGCGTCCTCATCGGATTCGTCCACCTCGTCCTCGGCCTCATCCTCGGGGTGCGCAACGTCTACGTCCGCCACGGCGCCAAGCTCGCCATCCAGGAGAAGGCGGCGTGGCTCGGCTTCATCGCCGGCCTCGGCGTCCTGGTGTGGGGCATCACCAGCCACAACCGGCTGGCCCTCGCCGGAGGGGGCGGATTCACGCTGGCCAGCGTCACCTTGCTGTGCATGGGTGCCGCCCACACCGTGGGCGTGTGGTGGATCGCCCTCCTCGAGCTTCCGAGCCTGTTCGGGAACCTCCTCTCCTACACGCGGTTGGCCGCCATCGGCGCCTCCAAGGCCGGCATGGCCATCGCCTTCACCGCCATCGGCTTCGACCTCCTCGGGGGCGGCGACCACCACTCCGTCGTGGGCTGGGTCATCTACGTCCTCGGGTTCCTGGGCATCATCGTGCTCTCCATCCTCGCCGGCACCCTGCAGTCGCTGCGTCTGCAGTTCGTCGAGTTCTTCTCCAAGTTCTACCAGGGCGGGGGTCGGCCTTATGTACCGTTTGGCCGTCGCGCGCCCTGAACCCCTTTTCCCCCTTGACCAACCCCCAAAAAAAACACGGAGCTGAACCGCACATGGCCATTGAAGGAAGCCTCGCCGCAATCGGAGCAGGACTCGCTGTCGGACTCGCCGGAATCGGCACCGGCATCGCCCAATCGAACATCGGCGCCGCCGCCGTCGGGGCGACCGCCGAGGACGAGAAGAACTTCGGCAAGGGCCTCGTCCTCACCGTCATCCCCGAGACCATCGTCATCTTCGGCCTGGTCATCGCCATCCTGCTGATGTTCCTCTGAGAGGGACGCGATGGGAATCGACCAGGTCCTGGTGGACGTCCGCCGAGACGGCGACGAGCGCGCCCGCTCCATCCTCGAGCAGGCCCGCCGCGAGGCCGAGGCCATCCTGGCCGAGGCGCGCCGCCAGGCCGCCGAGACGGAGAAGGAGCGCCTCGCCCACGCCCAGAAGGAGTCCGCCCAGGTCACCGCGCAGGCGCAAAGCCGCGCCGAGTCGGAGGCCCGCAAGGCCGTCCTCATCACCGAGGCGGAACTGCGGACCCAGCTCCGCGCGGCGGTCCTCAAGGCGTTCGCCGACCTCCCCGCCAAGGGCCGCCAGGCCCCCCTCAAGACGCTGCTGCAGCGCGCCCAGGCCACCATCCCCGCGGGGAAGGTGTGGGGCGCCGAGAAGGACGCCGCGGCCCTCAAGGAGCAGCGCGCCTACACCCACGCCGGCAGCATCCCCATCGCCGGGGGCCTCGTCGTGGAGTCGGAGGACGCCAAGGTCCGCCTCGACCTCTCCTACGAGACGCTTCTTGACGAGATGTGGCGCGACGTGCTGCGGGCCGAGGCCGGCCTCTTCCGGTGAGACGCCATGGCCCCGGCACTTGGCTCCAAGGGACGCACCAACTACGCCTACGCCGTGGCGCGCGTCCAGGCCAAGCGCTCGAAGCTGATCCCGCCGCGCGAGTACGAGAAGATCCTCCGCATGGATGTGCCGGAGATCACCCGCACCATCGAGGAGTCGGCCTACAAGACCGAGGTGGATGAGCTCGCCTCGAAGTTCACCGGGCTCGACCTCCTCGAGGCCGCCCTCTCGGTGAACGAGGAGCGCGCCTTCCAGTCGGTCCGGCAGATGGTCGGCGGCGAGGGCGGCGTGCTGGTCGGCCTCTTCCTCGACCGCTTCATCATCGAGGACCTCAAGACGCTCTTGCGCGGCAAGGCCGCCGGCGCCTCGCGCGACGAGCTCCTCCGGGAGATGCTCCTCGAGAACCTCGACACCTACAACCTCTTCCAGCCCCTCCTCGCGGAGGACGTCCGCTCCGTCGAGGACGCCATCGCCGCCCTCGAACGGCAGACCGGCAAGGCGCGCGAACTCGGGCGCATCCTGCGGCGCGTCCCGGCCGGAAGCCCGCTGCCGCGCTACGAGGACGAGCTCGAGAAGGCCCACTACGCCGGGCTCCTCGCCTCCCTGAACGCCTCCAAGCAGAAGGGCTCCACCGAGTTCCTGGAGTTCGTCCGCCGCGAGGTGGACGCCCTCAACGTCCGCAACGCCGCCCGCTGGGCCGCCGCCGGCGAGGAGGGGGACTTCACCCCCTTCATCATCCCGGGCGGCAAGGAACTCAAGGTCGCCCAAGTGGTGGCCCTGAGCCGCGCCAAGGGGCTCGCCGCGTTCGCCGAGGCCCTCAAGGAGACCCCGCTCCACGAAGCGCTCGCCGAGGGCATGGAGCGGTCGGTCGCCGAGGGGAGGCTCGCCCCCTTCGCCTCCGCCGTGCAGCGCCACCTCCTCAAGAGCCTCGACCGCCTCAGCCACAGCCACCCGCTCTCCGTCCTCCCCATCCTCCTCTTCCTCGTCCGCAAGCACCGCGAGGTCGTGACGCTGCGGGCGGTGGCGCGCGGCAAGGCGGCGGGGCTGTCGGAGTCCAGACTCCAGGAGCTCCTGGGATGAGCGGCCTCGGAGTCGTCGGCCACGCCGACTTCGCCCGCGGCTTCCGCCTCGCCGGCATCCGCAAGGTGTGGGAGGCGGCGACCGAGGAGGAGCTGGAGCGCGCCGTGGTGGCCGCCCGCAGGGACGCCGACGTCGCCATCTTGGTGCTCGCCACCCGCGACCTCGCGCGGCTCCACCCCCGCACCCGCAGCGAACTCGTGGCGTCGGTGCGGCCCACCGTGGTCGCGGTCGGGAACGAGGAAGACAATGCTCTCCGTGACAAGATCAAGCAGGCAGTAGGTGTCGATCTATGGTGAACCAAAAGGGAACCGTGTACCGGGTCTCCGGACCCGTCGTGACCGCCGTGGGCATCCGCCCCGCAATGTATGACATCGTCCGTGTCGGCACCGAGCGCCTCATGGGCGAAGTCATCCAGATCGAAGGCGAGAAGTCCATCATCCAGGTGTACGAGGACACCTCGGGCGTCAAGCCCGGCGAGCCCGTCGAGAACACCGGGTTGCCGCTCGTCGTCGAGCTGGGACCCGGCCTCCTCACCTCCATCTACGACGGCATCCAGCGCCCGCTCGAGGTGCTGCAGGCCAAGATGGGCCACTTCATCCTTCGCGGCGTCGACGTCCCCGGGCTCGACCACCAGAAGAAGTGGGACTTCAAGCCCGGCGTGAAGAAGGGCGACAAGGTCGTCCCCGGACAGGTCCTCGGCACCGTCCAGGAGTCGCCGTCCATCCTCCACAAAGTCATGCTGCCCCCCAACGTCAAGGCGGGGACCGTGAAAGAAGTCAAGGCGGGCCCCTCCACCATCGACGAGGCCGTCGTCACCCTCGAGGACGGCACCAAGGTCGCCATGCACCACAAGTGGCCGGTCCGCAAGGCGCGCCCCTACAAGGTGAAGCAGCTCCCGACCATCCCCCTCAACACCGGGATGCGCATCCTCGACGGCCTGTTCCCCATCGCGAAGGGCGGCACCGCGGCCATCCCGGGCCCCTTCGG
>DATDQC010000117.1:0-12095 GCA_035292455.1 Thermoplasmatota archaeon | reverse complement strand
ATGCGCTCCACCTCGGGCCGCGCCGCCGCGAGGTCTTTCTCGGCGAAGACCAGCAGGAGGCCGTGGCGGTCCCCGAGGGGGCTCTTGCGGTCCCCGATGGCCTCCGTCCGCAGCGCGAAGAAGGATTCGTTGCGGAACATCGCGTGCTTGACCTTCCAGCGCTGGCGCGACTCGACCAGGGCGGCTTGCAGGGCGGGGTAGTCGTCGCAGGCGAGGAGGATGGGTTTGTCCACGGTCGCCTCGACCACCTTGAGCATGAGGGTGGTGAGGACCCCGGTGGAGCCGCCGAGGCCGACGAGGAAATCGAGCTGCTCGCGGTCGCGCGCCTTGAAGCGCTCGCCGTCAGGGCCAATGCCCTCCGCCTCGAGGACCCAGCGGCCGATGTTGCCGCGGCTCGTGCTGTGGATGCCGTGGCCGTCCATGGCGACGAAGCCGCCGATGGTGGCCGCGAGGGCCGACGTCGGGTAGGTCGGGAGCTCGAGCCCGACGTCCATGAGGCGTTTCTGGAGGTCGGCGATGACGACGCCGGCGTCCACCGTGACGGTGAGCGCCTTCTCGTCGATCTCGATCCGGCTGTTGAGGGGGGTGAGGTCGAGGACGACGCCAGCGCGCTTGGGGACCGCCCCGCCGAGGGCATTGGTGGCCGCCGCGCGCGGCGTCATGGGGATGCGGCGCTTGAGGCAGTAGCGCACCGCGGTCTGCACGTCGTCGATGGTGTGGCAACGCACCACGGCGTCGGCGCGGCGCTTCACGAGGAGGTCCACGATGAAGGGCGGGGCGCCGACGTCGGTCGAGTAGACCAGGCGGTCCGCCTCCGAGGTGAGCACGTTCTCGCGCCCCAGCCGGGCGGTGAGTTGTTCGATGTCGCGCGCCTTCATCGACATGGCCGGACGCGCCCATGAAGGGGCCGCTCTTGAAGGTATGGAAGGCGCATCAGGAGGCGGCGGCCGGCGCCTGCGTGGAGGCCTCGCCGGGGTAGTGGAGTTCCAGGGATGACGCCATGCGGAGGTCGGTCTGGGGAAGGAAGTCCTCGGAGAACCGCACCGTCACGGAAAGCCGGCCCCCCGGCCCCGGCAGGTCGTGGCCCGCGACCTCGACGAGGTGCGCCGCGCCGTCGCCGGGGACATCGAGCGCCGCGAGCAGGGTGCCGCCGTCCCACAACTCGACCTCGATGCGGCCGTCGGCCAACCCGACCCCCTCCCACGACGCACCGAGCACCGCGAGGTCCGGGTGCTGGGGCAGCGTCGTCGTCCACGCGCAGCCGCCGCAGTCGCGACCCGGCAGGGCGAGGTCTTCCCCACCCCGGCTCTGGAGAAGCGACACGTAGGGGATGGGATGGGTGGCGGGCTGGACCTGCAGGATGATGCGCGTCACCTCGCCCGGGCGCACCTCGACGGAGCGGCGGTCCCTCGCGCCGTCCGCGACCTCGACCGTGAGGTCGTGCGTCCCGGCGGGGACACCCAGGAACGAGAAGCCCCCGAGCGGTGTCGTGGTGGTGGTCCAGTCGAGGTCCGCGAGGACCACGCTGACGTTCCCGTAGGGGTCGAGGAGCGGACCCAAGACCGCGCCGTCGATGCGGCCGGTGGTGGCCGCCGGTGGGGTCCCCGACGGCGTGGAGCAGCCCGCGAGGAGCAAGAGGATGAGGAGAGCGGCCAGGCCCCGCATCGCGGCCTCAGCCTCCGGGGCGACCTTAAGGCTTGCCGATGCGAAGACGAAACATCTTCGGGTCAGCCGAAGAGCCGGTCCATGAACCCCTTGCGGTCCTTGGCCACCTCGACGTCGAGCTCCTTCGCGAGTTCCTCCATGAGTTCGCGCCCGCGCGGGCTGAGGCGCTCGGGCACCACGACCCGAAGCCGCACGTGGAGGTCGCCCCGCCCGGCGCCCCGGAGGTAGGGCATCCCCTTGCCGCGAAGGCGGAGCGTCTTGCCGGACTCCGAGCCGGCCGGCACCTGCACCCGCACCGCGCCGTCGAGCGTGTCGAGGTCCAGCTCCGTGCCGAGGGCCGCCTGCGGGAACGAGATCGGGAGTTCGGTGAGGAGGTCGGCGCCGTCGCGGTGGAAGCGGCCGTGGGGTTGGACGTGCACCTCCACGTAGAGGTCGCCGTGGGGGCCGCCCCGCCCTCCCACCTCCCCCATGCCGGCGACCCGGAGCGACTGGCCGTCCTCGATGCCGGCGGGAATCTTCACCGAGACGGTGTGGCGGCGCCGGTCGTGGCCACTCCCCTTGCACGTCTTGCAGGGGCTCTCTGCGCGCTTGCCCTCCCCGCCGCACTGTGGGCAGAGCGAGACCTGGCTCAGCGTCCCGAACGGGGTCCGGGTGAGGCGCTGCACCTGCCCGGCGCCCTTGCAGCCGGGGCAGGTCGAGACCGTGGTCCCCGGCTCCGCCCCCGAGCCCTGGCAGGCCGCGCACGCTTCGAGGCGCCAGTACTCGACCTCCGCCTCGGAGCCGCGGAACGCCTCCTCGAGCGTCACCGTGTGGGCGACCTGGAGGTCGCGGCCACGCTGCGGACCGCCGCGCCGCCTCCCACCGCCGAACATCTCCTCGAAGATGGAGCCGAAGCCCCCCATGCCGCGGAAGAGGTCCCCAAAGTCCACGTTGCGGAACAGGTCGTCGGCGGAGTACTGGGCGTCGATGCCGGCGTGGCCGAACTGGTCGTAGCGGGAGCGCTTCTCGGGGTCCGATAGGACGGCGTACGCCTCGGCGAGCTCCTTGAAGCGCTCGTCGGCCCCCGCCTCCTTGTTGCGGTCGGGGTGGAGCTTGATGGCGAGCTTGCGGTACGCCTTCTTGACCTCCTCGGGGTTGGCGCCCTTCTGGACGCCGAGCACCTCGTAGTAGTCGCGCTTGCCGGAGGAGGCCACGGTGGCGCCGATGATGGGCGCTTCTATAAGCGGTTATCCAAGGCCCGGGAAGAATCTAAAACGGCTCTCCCGTCTTGCCTTGCATGTCCCTGATGAGCGGGCGCGTCGCCGTTCCTGCACTGCTCTTCCTTCTGCTTGCAGGTTCCGGGGCCACCGTGGCCTTCCCCGCCGGTGCGGTGACCCTCTACACGCACGTGGCTACGGAGACGGATGCCGTCCCGATCTTCTCGGCGCCTGCTGATGTCTGGCTCAATGACCTTCTCGTGGATCCGGCGCAGGACAGTCCCTTCGCCGCGTACCAGCCCACCGACAGCCCGACGGGGGAGTACGTGTGGGAGTTCCCTCTCCGTCCGACCCTCGATGGCGACCTGGTGCTCGACCCTGCGGGCAAGGTGGACTTCCAAGTGTGCCTTGGGACCGGAATCTCGGGCGGCTACGTGGTGAGCCTCGCCGTCGCACTCCTCGTGGGGGAAACGGTGGTGGCAGAGGGTGCTGCCCAGGAGCCGGGCCCGGTGGCGGGCACCTACGCGACGTACACGTGGAGCGAGACACCCGTGGTCAGCGAGGCAGCCAGCGGCTCGGGCAACCTTCGGTACAGAATCACAGCGCAGGCCGTGCACGACAATCTGGTTGTGCAGATGAGCGAGGAGTGCAGCACCTTCGTCCGTCTTCCGGTTGCCGTTGGCACGGGAGCCCCGGAAGGCCCGGAAGTCGAGTACCTGGACGCGGGGGATGTGGACGCCCTCGAGGACGAGCTCGCCTTCGATTCTCCATTCACTATCGTCCGGCATTACAACTGGACGACACCGCTGGGCGCCATGGCTTTCGAGTACGCCTTGGAAGGCACAGGTTCGGTCCATGTCCTGGTCCAGGATGGCGGTGGCACGACGGTCCTGGACGAGGACCTCGAACCCACCGGCACTGGAGAGGATGGACCGGCGGCAGGACTTGAAGGCGAACCCGGTGCCTGGGCCGTCCGGCTCAGCTTCGACTCCTTCCAAGGAAACTTCTCGTTCTGGGTGGGAGCCCCCGACGCGCCGGAGGCGACGGAGGCAGGCGGTCCGGCCACGACTTCGCCCGCGACCGATGTCTCCGAAGCACCTGCGCCCACAGCGGTGGCGTCGTTGGAGGGAACGACGGTCGCATCGGGCAAGGACTCCCCCATCCCGCTTCCGCTGGTGCTTGGAGCCGTGGCCTTGGCCCTGCTGGCACGACGGCAACGGGCCCCCTAGAATCCAAATGGACGGACCTGGGCAGCGGTCGCCGCAAACCTCAAGACCTTGGATGGACACATACTCTTTGCCCCGCAACCTCGCGGTTGCAGGGCGAAGGACATCCGGTCTCCGGATGGCCCTCCAGCATCCAGGAGAGGAGCGCGGCATACTCGCTCCCAACCGCCCATCCCGGGAGGGATGAAGCGGCTAAGTGAACCGGAGGCTAGGATAGGGAACTTGTTCCCTGTCCGCAGTCAGGGGAAAAACCTGGATGGCCCGGTGGCGACACCGAGAACCCAAAAGGTCTGGGGCCGTGGACGCACCCCCTGCCGCAAGAGGACGTCCACTAGATCCCTCTCCATACTTCCTGCGCCTCGGGCGGCGATGCCCAAGGTTTTTCGCCGCCACCCCTTCCGAGCGGCCGTGACGACCATCGGCAAGGGCATCCTCCAGGACACGGTATTCCGCTTCTTCGACGCGCTCAGGTCCTACGACGTCGCGAAGGCGGCGGCGCCGCTTGCCGACGACGCCGACTGGGAGGACCCCTGGACCGGCAAGGTCACCGGGAAGGCGGCCATCGAGGCGCGCCTCAAGGCGTGGCTCGCGGACCCCAAGACGCGCCCCAGCCTCACCATCATGGACATCACGGGGGACGGTGCCATCACCCGGCTCAAGGTCTCGGTCTCCGGCCGCTTCGGCCAGAGGCCGCAGCCGGTCTGGATGGACATCCTCTGCCTCAAGGGCGTCATCCATCAGGTCAAGATGCAGCCCGTGGCCTAGCGCACAGAAGTGGAAAAAAGCCCCTCCCGCCGGGGTGGGTGAGAGTGCGGAGGCGGAAGGGGGCTGGATGCGACCCTTCGCTCCGCCTTAAGGCGATAGTGGTGGGAGTCTCGAACCGGGCGGAGGCCAGCGCTCTAGCTGGCGGCGTGGCCGCGGCGCGGGCGCTTGGGGCGCTCCTCGCCCGGCTTGGCCTCGTGGGGGTGGGGCTTCTCTTTCTTGGCCTCCGGTGCGGGGCCCCACTCGTCCCAGCTCCGGGCGACCATGTTGCGGTGGAAGGGTGTCATGGCGGCACCGGGACCCCCCTTTGGGCCCCGACCCGACGTAAGCGTTGCGCCATGGGTTGAGATAGAGGAGTCGGAGCCTACCCGTCCTTGGGCTTGGCCGGCTTGCGGCCCTTGCCCTTCCCCTTGGCGCCTTCGCCCTTCCCTTTGTCCTTCTCCTCGAACTCGGCGTCCACGACGTCGTCCTTGCCGCCGGGGCCTGGCCCGTCGGGCTTGCCGGTCCAGCCGGACCCTTCGCCCCCGGGGCCCGGGGCGCCCGTCCCGGTGGCCCCCGCTGCCGCCCGTTCGGTCGCCGCGTGCTTGTACATCTCCATGACGGCGGGCTCGAGCGCCTTGTGGATGGCTTCGGTGGCGGCCTTGAGGTCCTCGGCGGAGGCGTCCGCCTTCTCCAGGGCGGCGCGGAGCTCCTTCACGGCCTCCTCGACCCCTTCCTTGTGGCCGCCGAGCTTGTCGCCGGAGTCCCGAAGGAGCGCCTCGGCCTGGAAGAGTGCCTGGTCGGCCTGGTTGCGGGCGTCGGCCTGCTCCTTGAGCTTGGCGTCCTCGGCGGCGTGCTCCTCCGCCTCCTTGCGCATCCGTTCGACCTCCTTGTCGGCGAGCTTGGTGGAGCCGGTGACGGTGATCTTCTGCTTCTTGCCGGTGCCCTTGTCGTGCGCCTCGACGTGGAGGATGCCGTTGGCGTCGATGTCGAAGGTGACCTCGACCTGGGGGACGCCGCGTGGGGCGGGCGGGATGCCGTCGAGGATGAAGCGCCCGAGGCTCTTGTTGTCGCGCGCCATAGGCCGCTCGCCCTGGAGCACGTGCACCTCGACCTGGGTCTGCCGGTCCGCGGCGGTGGAGAAGACCTGGCTCTTCTTGTGCGGGATGGTGGTGTTTCGGGGGATGAGCTCGGTGCGGACACCTCCGAGCGTCTCGATGCCGAGGGTGAGCGGGGTGACGTCGAGGAGGACGATGTCCTTGTCCACCTCGCCGGAGAGGATGCCGGCCTGCACCGCGGCGCCAAGCGCCACGCACTGCATGGGGTCCACGCCGCGCACCGGCTTCTTGCCGAAGAGCTCCTCGACGAAGGCCTGGACGATGGGCATGCGGGTCGGACCGCCCACCAGGACGACCTTGTCGATGCCGTCGCGCCCGAGCTTGGCGTCCTTGAGGGCCTGCTCGACCGGCTTGCGGGTGCGCTCGACGAGGGGGCGCACCAGCTCCTCGAGCTTGGCGCGGTTGAGGGTGGTCTCGAAGTGCTGCGGCCCCTTCCTGGGGTCCACGGCGAGGAACGGCAGGCTCACCGTCGTGGTGGTCATGCTGGTGAGCTCCATCTTGGCGCGCTCGGCGGCGTCCCGCAGGCGCTGCATCGCGCTGCGGTCGCTGCGGAGGTTGACGCCGCTCTGTTTCTGGAAAAGTGCCGCGAGGTGCTCGACGACGGCGTCGTCCATGTCGCTGCCGCCAAGCTGGGTGTCGCCGTTGGTGGACTTGACCTCGAAGACGCCGCCGCCGAGTTCCATGACGGTGATGTCGAAAGTTCCTCCGCCGAGGTCGTAGACGGCGATGGTCTCGTCGGTGTCCTTGTCGAGGCCGTAGGCGAGTGCCGCGGCGGTGGGCTCGTTGACGATGCGCTTGACGTCGAGGCCGGCGATCTTGCCGGCGTCCTTGGTGGCCTGGCGCTGGTCGTCGTCGAAGTAGGCTGGGACGGTGATGACCGCCCCGGCGACCTTCTCGCCCAGGAACTGCTCGGCGTCGTGCTTGATCTTGCGCAGGATGAGGGCGGAGACCTCCTGCGGCGAGTACGACTTGTCGTCGATGGTGACGCGGTAGTCGGACCCCATCTTGCGCTTGATGCGGAGGACCGTGCGTTCCGCGTTGAGGACCGCCTGGCGCTTGGCGGCGTCCCCGACGAGGACCTCGCCGGTCTCCTTGGCGAAGGCGACCACGCTGGGGAAGTTCTTGCCGCCGTAGACGTTGCCTTCGGCGGAGGCGATGATCTTGGGGCTGCCGCCCTCCATGACGGCGGCCTCCGAGTTGGTGGTTCCGAGGTCGATGCCGATGATGCGGGACATGCAAATCCTCCTTTGGCCAAAGTGCGCAGTTAGGGCTTCTACAAGAAGGTTTCGCGCACGTCTCGCTGAGGCTATCTACCGCGGGACCGGTTTCGGCCCGTAGACCCCATGAATCCGACCTTGACGCGAAGCCTGCGCTACGGCTACCTCACCTTGATTCTCCTCTTCCTGCTCGGCATCTTCGCCCAGGCGTTCTTCGCCGGCCGGATCATCTTTGGCATCGACACCGCGGCGGCCGACGAGAGCATGCACGCCAGCCTCGGCTGGCCGCTTGCCCACATGGTCGCCCCCGCCATCTTCCTGCTGGCGTTCTTCGTCGGGGGCGGCCGCAACTTCGTCGTCACCTCCACGGCGTGGGGCGTCATCGCGTTCCTGATGCCCATCGTGGCCACCCTCGACGAGGATGGCCCGAACGACTGGGAGGCCCTCCACCCCGTCATGGCGATGGTCCTGCTCACCCTTACGCTGTGGCTTTCCTACCGCGCCTGGACGATGGTGGCCGAGATGCGCGGCCACGCCCTGAAGTCGGCAACACCTCGCGCGGCCTAGCGCTTCGTCGCCGCCATGGGGGCGACGCAGACCTTCGCGAAGCGCAACACCTTGTCCCCCAGGAGGTAGCCCGGGGCGACGACCCGGCTCACCGCGCCTGGAGGCACCCCGCCCGCGGCCTCCTCGGCGACCACCTCGTGGCGCGCCGGGTCGGCCACCTCGCCCACGGCGCCCGTGCGCACGACCCCTTCGCGCTCGAGGAAGCGGTCGAACTCGCGCCCCAGCAGCACAACACCTTCGGAGACCGGTCCGGGATGGGCCTCGGCCTGGTGCGCCGCCATGTGGGCCAGCTCCAGCAGGGGCAGGAAGGACTCCAGGATGCGGGCCCGCTGCCGCCCGCGCTCGGCGGCCGCGTCGCGGGCGGTGCGCTTCTGGAGGTTGTCGTAGTCGGCGCGCGCCCGCAGCCACTTCTCCTTGAGCTCGGCCGCCTCGGCGCGCACTCGCTCCAGGTCCGCGGCGGCGTCGGGGGCCGGCGGGGGGGCGGGCGAGGGGGTCGGGGCAGGCGCCTTCTTGGCCATCGTCGGGGCGGCGAGCCGGGGTTTCCATAAAACCGTGACTTCGGCGGGCGCGCCGCTTCCCTGCGGCTTTATCAGCGCGACGTGAAGTTGCCCGCCGTGGCCGGCGACATCTTCCTGGTGAGCCAGTTCGTCGCGGCCGGGGCGATGTTCCTCCTCGCAGGCGGTTTGCTCTACCTCAACTTCCAGAGCCGTGTCAACCGGGCGTTCGCGCTTTTCCTGTTCTTCCGGGGGATGGTGACCGTAACGAACCGATTTAGGGGGCTGGCCATCGATGCGGGCGAAGACACGATGGCGGTGGTTTGGCAGTCCATCCGAGAATACTACTCCTTGGCAGTCATCCCGGCGCTCTTGTACTTCCTTGTGGTCTATGCCCGACCGAAGACCGGAGCGGTCACACGTTGGGTCATCGTGGCACTTGCTCTCCTGGTCGAAGGCCTGTATGCGTTCGACCATTGTCTTGACCAGTGCACTGCAAGCGGAGGCAACGCTCGTTTGGGGCCGTTGGCTCCCCTCAGCGTCGACGGGTTTGCCCCGGTTGCGGGCCTGGTCGGCCTATGGCTAGTTTGGGACGCCACAAAGGGGAAAGGCGAACCGCATCATCGTGCGGCGTTGATTGTGGCTTCCGCGTTGATCCTCATTTCCATCCTTGAGGCTATCCTTGCCCTATTCATTCTGGTGCAGAATCTTCACAACGATTTCCCGGGTTTTGAGAAGACAGCTTGGCTGCTGCCGTCACGACTCGTAGCGACGACGGGAATCCTCCCCGCAGTGGTGGGAATCGTCGTCATCGGTCTTAGGGCCCGGACGAATTCTTGGCTCCGCCACAAGACGCCCATCGTCTTTGGCGCGAGCATTATGGCCGCCCTTTCCGGTGCGTACGTTGGATCCCATGCGAATCAACTTACGGATTGGATGCCCGGAATATTCATCCTTGGGCTGTGGCGGATTCTGCTTCCTGCCCTGGTCGCTTATGCTCTAGTTCGGCACCGTCTCTTCGGATTCGATGTGCGCATCAAGTGGACGCTCAACCGCGGGTTCATAGCCGCGATTTTCCTCGCCGTGTTTTTCGTCGTCGCCCAGGTTGCCCAGAACATGCTCAACAACTCCTTTGGCTGGGCCATCGGCGGAGTCGCCGCCGGCCTTCTGATGTTCGGTTTGACCCCCCTCCAGCGGATTGCGGAGCGCTTCTCGCAAGCCGTGATGCCTCACACCAAGCCCGTCTCCGAAATGGCCCACCCCGAAAGGCTCGATCTGTTCCGCGAGCAGGCTTTCCTGGTGTGGTCGGACGGAACGATGGGACCCAAGGAGAGGAGCCTTCTCGACCAGTTGCGTGACCGGCTTGGGGTCAGTTATGAGGATGCCGCCCGAATCGAGCATCAGGCAGCCAAATCGGCCCACCCCGTTCGGCGACCTCAAGTGGCCCCCGCGTGAGACGACCGGAGTTTTTTCATCGAACTATCCTCTTGCAGGCCCTATGTTCCACGCGCTCTCTCGCCGAACATTGTTTCCACGGCTGGCCGAGCGGATGCGCTTGTCCCTTCCCTGTTGGAATAATATAGGGGGACCCAGATGGGTGCGTATGCTCTCCCCAGTGCGTGCCGTGGCGCTGCCCGCGATCTTGCTTCTGCTGGCCGCAGTCATGTTCGTGCCCACCGCACCGGCCCCCTGCCCCCAGAACTACTCGGACTGCGCCCGCGAGGTCAATCGCTACGTCCCCAACCCGACGACCTCGGCGCTGCCCGGGGCGGGCGGCGGGGCGGCCGTGACCGTCGTGGTGGGCACGGTGCAGGCGACGGTCGAAGCGGCAGCCGAGGCGGGCGACTCCGCACCCTCCGCGGATGCGGCCGTCCACGTCAAGGCCGGCGAGCGCGCTTTCGTGACGTACCGGCTCCTCAACACCGACCTCATGGCCAGCGAGACGATGGAGGCGACCCTGGAGGTCGGCGAGGCCCCGGGCATCGAGTGGCTCGAAATGCGCACCCACGAACTGCCGGTGGAGCCCAACGCCGTCCTGCAGGGCAGTTTCGAGTTCCGCGCGGCCTCCAACCTGGACGCGGCGGCGCTCCTGGTGCCCATCACGCTCTCCGTCGCGGCGCCAGGCGGCCAGCCGGCCCACGCCACCGGCATCCTCGCCGTGGACATGAAAGCCGAGGGCATCGACTGGTCCGCCATGGCGATTCCCTTCCTGTTCGGGGCCATCGCTGGCGCCCTCGTGGTCTACCTGGCCCTCCGCGGGCGGCCCAAGTCCGCCTAGGGCCATGCGAGCGGCCGTGGCCGCGTTTGCCCTCCTGGCGGGGGTCCTCGCAGGCTGTGGCTCCCCCGAGGCCCATCAGGTCCCGGGCCAAGCGACCGCCTATGGCCTGTGGGGCCACAACGCCGCCGGCGAACTGGAGGTTCCTCCCGAATCCGCCAACCTCGCCGTCCGCCTCCTGCCCCTGGGTGAGCAGGGGTACGAGCCCACCTTGGGTATCACCTCAGGAGGAACCCTCCTCGTCGCGGGCGGAGAGGCCACGGTGTGGCGCTCGGCCGACCGCGGTCGCACCTGGACGGACGTATCCGACCACCTCCTGAGGGAGGACCAGGACCCCTACCTATGGCTGGACCCGGCTACGGACCGGGTCTTCTCCGCCCCCAACCAGGTCGCCTGCGCGGACGTCCGGTGGAGCGTGGACGGCGGCCTCACCTGGAAGCCGGTCCTGCCTCTCGTGCGGGTCCCCCAACCCACACCAACCGGGGGGTGCGGCGGGGTTGGCCACGACCACCAGAGCCTGGTGGCGGGCCCCCCCGTGGACCCCGGCTCCGCCCGGGGCTATCCGAACACCCTCTACTACACGTTCAACGCGCGCTCGCTCCAGGGCACTTTCCTCACGCGAAGCTTCGACGGCGGAGCCTCGTGGGAACCCGTCAGCCGCCGCGTCTTCGAGCCCGACTGCCAGATCGGCCTCAACGGGGCGCCCGCCGTCGGCCCGGACGGCACCCTCTACGTCCCCAAACCGGGCTGTAGCGGCCTCCTGATCGCGGTCTCGCGGGACGGAGGGGTGATGTGGCAGCACCACGCCCTCGAAGCCGCCGGCATGGGAGGAGGCACGCAGGCCATGCCTGGCCTGACGACCTACTCCACGAACCCGGCCGTCGCCGTGGACGAGGAGGGCAACGCCTTCGTCCTGTGGGCTGGCGAGGACGGCCTGCTGCACCTCTCGCACTCGGAGGACCGTGGGGTGAACTGGAGCGCGCCGGTCGTCGCCACGCCGCCGCACGTTCGCGTCACCGCGTTCAGCGCCCTCACCGCCGGGGCGGAGGGCCGCCTTGCCTTCGCGTACGTGGGCGCTTCGGCCGACCCTGCGGCATGGGCTGCCCGCGAGGCCCACTTCGCCCCCGCCGGCACGGCTTGGCACCTGATGGTCGGCTTGACCCTCGACGGGCTGGCCGCGGACCCCACGTTCACCACGGTGCAGGCCACGCCGCCCGAGGACCCCGTGCAGGTGGGCTGCATCTGGCAGGCCGGCGACGCGGGGCCGCTGACGCACTGCCGCAACCTGCGCGACTTCCTGAGCATCGTCGAACACGAGGGCCGGGCCGTGGTGGCTTTCGCGGACGGCTGCCGGCGTTGTGCTTCCCAGGAGGATTCGACGCGCGCGGACCTGACGCTCGCCGTCGTGGACGCAGGCCCCGGGCTGCGCGGCGGCAGGCTTGCGCCGTACCTATCGGCCTAGAGGGGAAGCCTTCGCCACTCCGGCTTCTCGCCGCCGGCGGCGCGCTCGCGCCACGGCATCGGAAGCGCCTCGTCGAGCGGCGAGAGCACCAATCCGCTGCGGAGTTTGGGGACGAAGAAGGTCGCCTTGGGAGG
>DATDQC010000116.1:0-2674 GCA_035292455.1 Thermoplasmatota archaeon | reverse complement strand
CGCCAAGGAGGGGGCGGACGGCCTCCTGGGGCTCGCCATCCAGCACCCCGACTACCCCGACGGCCTCGGCGTCGTGGTGAAGGTTGCGCACGGCTGGAACCCGCGCGCCACCTGGTACGTCGCGCGCGCCATCCTCGGCGTCCTTGGCTTCCGGCTCCGCAACCCGTACAAGCTGCACCGCCAGAAGGCGTTCCTCGTCCCCGGCATCGTGCCCGCGAAATACTTGGGAGCGCTGAAGAAGATCCCGACGTGGGACGACTGGGACCCCAACGACGACCGCTGGTACTACGAGTGGGAGAAGTGGACCGAGGAGTGGCCGGCGCCGGGGTGGTCGCCGTGAGCGACGGCTTCGGGTGGATCGACAAGGACCGCGAGGTCGCCCGCCGCGACCTCCAGCGCGCCTACGGGTTCGTGAAGCGGCAGAAGACGACCGAGCGGCCCGTCCTCATTGAGGTCGCCAACTTCATCGGCGGTCGCTTCCAGCCGGCGGAGACGGGCGGCACCCTGGAGGACCGCAACCCCGCAACGGGCGAGCTCATCGCCATCCTCCCCCGCAGCCGCCAGGCCGACGTCGAGAGAGCCGTCGCCGCTGCCAAGGCCGCGCTCCCCGCCTGGTCCGCCACCCCGCTCGCCGAGCGCTGCCGAATCCTGGAGCGCATCGCTGACGGCCTGGAGCGCGAACTCGACTCACTCGCCGAGTTGGAGTCGCGTGACTCCGGCAAGCCGGTCACCCTCGCCAAGACGCTCGACATCCCGCGCTCCATCCACAACTTCCGCTTCTTCGCCGGGTTCGCCCGGACCCACCGCGACGAGCCCCACGCCATGGACGGCCACAGCAACCGGACCCACCGCCGCCCGGTCGGCGTGGTGGGGCTCATCACGCCGTGGAACCTCCCCCTCTACCTCCTCACCTGGAAGCTCGCCCCCGCCCTCGCCATGGGCAACACCGCGGTCGCGAAGCCCTCGGAGATCACACCGCTCACCGCCTACGCCCTCTGTCGCATCGCCAAGGAGGCGGGCCTCCCGGACGGCGTCCTCAACGTCGTGCACGGCCTCGGGCCCGAGGCCGGGCAGGCCATCGTCGAGCACCCCGACATCAAGGCCATCTCCTTCACCGGGGGCACCGTGACGGGGCGCAAGGTGGCGGAGGCCGCAGCACCCCGCCTCAAGAAGGTGAGCCTTGAGCTCGGGGGCAAGAACCCCAGCGTCGTCTTCGCGGACTGCGACCTCGACGCCACCGTGGAGGGGGTCGTCCGGAGCGGCTTCACCAACGCGGGGCAGGTCTGCCTCTGCGGGTCTCGCATTCTGGTCGACGCCTCCATCGAGAAGGAGTTCACGCGCCGCCTGGTGGAGCGCGTCAAGGCGATGAAGGTCGGCGACCCGTTGGACCCCACCACGGAGCTCGGCTCGCTCGTTTCCCCCGAGCACCGCGCCAAGGTGGAGGCTTACCTCGCCATCGCCCGCCAGGACGGCGGAACCCTTCTCGCCGGCGGCGGCCGCCCCCAGCTTGCGGGGAACCTAGCCGAGGGGGCCTTCCTGGAGCCCACGGTCATCACGCGCCTTCCCCAATCGTCGCGCTGCGTCCAGGAGGAGATCTTCGGCCCCGTCGTGACGGTGCAGCCCTTCAGGACCGAGGCGGAGGCGGTGGCGCTCGCCAACGGCGTCCGCTACGGCCTCTCGGCGTCGGTGTGGACGAAAGACGCCAAGAAGGCGGAGCGCGTCGCCGATGCCCTGGAGTGCGGCATGGTCTGGGTCAACTGCTGGCTTGTGCGCGACCTCCGCGTCCCGTTCGGGGGGATGAAGGAGTCGGGTGTGGGCCGCGAGGGCGGGAAGTGGTCCCTGGACTTCTTCTCCGAAGCGAGGAACGTTTGCGTGAGGGAGAATCCAGGATGACTTCATATTCGAACGAGTCCCTGCCACGCTTAGGCCCGACTTGGCTGGACAATTTGATGGAGATGTCAACGTGACGCCTGAAGAAGATGAACTTGAAATCGAGGAAATCTCGAGCGAGACCGAGGATCAAGAAACCACAGCACCTGTCGTGTTCGATATTCTAGTCCAACCCACAGACTTTACCCTCGAAGTTCTGTCTAAAAAAATCTCCGCTGGAATCATCAACATTAGTCCGTCGTTTCAGCGCAAGTACGTGTGGACAAACTTGGCCAGTTCGTCGTTGCCTTTGCGTGTGGGCAGTTCGAAGATCAGGTGGAAAAGTGGGTTGTGAAGCGATCGGAATACACGGCGGACGAGGCAATGATAAGTTTCACTACGAACATGGTGGATCGGTACTTCCGTAACGCAGACAAAGACAAGATGAGGTCCCTAGCGGCCACCTTGGGCAAGCGAGTTCAGCAGGATTACACGGCGCGCGTGAATCCTGACGACGAGGCCAGTCTCCAATTTCTTGTAGGCGAGCGGCATAAGATTGCACATGGGTCAGGTCAGTCCATGGTGAACCTGGAGGATGCTATCACACACGTTGCCCGCGCGAAGCAGTCGCTGCTTGAACTCAGACGCGCGATCTTGGGGGGCCGCCAATAGTGACGAAACGCCGATCGGTTTTGCTTGAGAAGCGCACCACACTGGCGCCTGCTTTGCCACAAGGCGCAAACAAGCGCGTAGGCCGCATCGTCGCCGGCTGCCTCTCCCCGCACCCGCCCCACCTGGTCTACGC
>DATDQC010000115.1:0-3930 GCA_035292455.1 Thermoplasmatota archaeon | reverse complement strand
GGCATCGGGGACGGCGAAGCGGAGGCGCGCGAGCGCCTCGTCCGCCCGCCGGCTGCCGTCTTCGATGCGGCAGACCACGCGCATCCAGTGGCCGTGGGCGACGGAGAGGACGGGGGTCGCCGCCCGCTCGGCGCGCGCCGCCGCAGCCACCACGGCCGCGCCCAGGATGCGGAGGCCGACCTCGGCGTGCCAGCGGAAGGCGTGCAGGCCGTGGTGGGCGCCGTAGCGGCGGCGGGCGACACGGGGGAACGTGCCGCAGAGCGCCCCGGTGTCGGTCGCGGTGGCGCACAGCAGGCCCCCCTCGCGGGTGGCCCGCAGCGCGGCGTCCAGAAACGGCATGGGGCTGCCGCAGGGGTCGAGGTCCACCACGTCGAAGCGGCGCGAGGCGAGGAAGGCGTGGGCGTCCCCCTCGTGGACCGCGACGCGACCCGCGACACCGTTCTGGGCGACGTTTCTCCGCAGGGCCGCCACCGCACCCGGCTCGGCATCGTTGGCGTGCACGGTGAGGGGGGCTTCGACCTCATGGGCGATGCGCACGGAGCGGGCACCCGTCCCGGCAAGGGCGTCGGCGACGTCGAGGTCGCGCCCGCGCCGCCTGGCCTCCGCCTCGACGAGGAGGACCGAGAGGTCGCGGTTGAGGGCCATCGCCGGGTTGTAGAACGGCTCGCCCTTCACCCGGGCGCCCGGGCCCTTGGCGGCGGCGTCGCGGGGCGGGGCGGCGAGGCGGGTGGCGCCCTCGACGGTGCCGCCCGGCATGGTCAGTAGTACGCCGTCGCCAGGTGGTCCTTCATGAGCTTCTCGATCTTGTAGGGGAGGAGGTTCTTGTTCACCGGCGTGACCTCCAGGATGCGCACGTCGTCGCGGCGCCGCAGGTCCTGCAGCAGCGGGTTGCGGCTCTTCTTGTGCAGCGTCATGATCACGGGCTTGGGGCAGTCGAGCGAGCGCTTCACGACGTCGTTGAAGGCCTCGGAGTGCATCTCCATCTTCCCCACCTCGTCGATGATGATGATGTCCACCTCCTCGTCCTCGATGGACTTGCGGATGGCGGCGACCCCGATGCGCTCCAGGGGGTCGGTGTTGACAAAATAGATGCCGTCGTCGGTCTCCGCCTTGAACTTGGTCGTGAACTTCTTGGAGGCGAAGACCTCTTTCTCGCCGGTGCGCCAGTCCTCGACGTAGAACCCCTCGCGCACGGTGCCGTCGCCGGGGCGGTAGGCGCGGGTGATCATGCCGCCGACGATGAAGTCGTCACGCTCCAGTTTGCGGCAGATGGCGGCGAGGGTCGCGGTCTTCCCGACGTTGGGAAGGCCAGTGATCCCGATCTTCGGCATGGTCTCGAACAAACGGCAGCGTACTCCCTAAGCGGGCTCCCCTAAGGTTGTTCTTTGCTAAAACCCGTCGCCTTGGGCCCACGGGCCTCCCCGGACCCGTCCCGACCCGTCCATGGAGACCGCAAAGGGCATGGGGGGAGGCTCTATCGCGCCTCCATGCGCACCCCGGCCATCCTCCTCGCCCTCCTGTCCATCCTCCTGGCGGGCTGCTCCGGCGGCGGAGGGGCTGGTGGGGGCGGGGATGGGGACAGCTCCGGGACCCCGACCGCTGCGCCCCCGGGGACCCCCTCGGGCGACGGCGTGCCTTCCTGGACCCTCGGGGACTGGTGGACCTACGACACCCCGTTTGGCGAGTCCACCTACGTCGTCACCGCCGACCAGGGCTCCGACTGGTTCCTCGACACCACCAACCCCGAGACGGCGTTCCTCGACGCCCGCACCGACGTGAGCCGCCTCGGGCCGCAGCGCAAGAGCGACCTCGCCGGCTCGCAGGGCGCGGAGCGGGTCGAGTTCTTCCGCTGGCCGCTCAGCGACGGCGCGAGTTGGATGACGACGTGGGACGGCGAGGATGTAACGGTGACCGCCTCGGCGGGCCCGGATGGCTCATTCGACTTCCTCGCCGAGAACGCGACCGCACCGATGTACCGCTACACCTACCTCCCCGCGACGGGGTGGTTCGGGGAGCTTCGCCACCTCGGCGCCGACGGCCAGCCCGACTATTCCCTCACCCTCAAGGACTCCGGCCACGGCTTCTCGGGCGACGTGGTGCGGTGGAGCCTCGAGACCGTGCAGGCCGGCTCCGGCGACGGCGGGACCCAGACCCAGGTGCCGTTCGAGGTCGGAAACGTCACCGACATCTGGCTCGGGTACCACTTCCGCTGCACCGCGCCCGCCGGGTACACGGTGGCGGTGCAGCCCGCCAACCCTGGCTTGCTGGCCTCACAGGGATGGGCGCGCCAGGGAGACTGCGGCACCGTGGACTTCGCCGACGTCGTGCAGGCGGGCCCTCACCCCGGCACCTGGCTCCTCGCGATCGGCGTCGGCGGCCAGGCGGCGGACTACGACTACGGGCTCCTGCTGCGGAAACTGGAGACCGTGCCGGTGGGCTGAAGGGGCCGCCGGCAACCGTTAAGGACCTGCGACCGGCTGCCGGCGCCATGTCCCCCAAGGGTTCCGCATTGTCCATCCTCGTCCTGCTGCTCTCCGGCTGCTCCGGCGGCGGGGGCGACGGGGCGGGCGACGACGAGGTTGCTGCCATGGGCCTTGAACCACCCGTCTGGGAGGTCGGCGACTGGTGGAACTACACCTCCGACCAGATTGGCCTTTTCACGGTGGTCGTGACGGGCGAGACCGCGACCGACTGGTTCTTGGACACCGACAACCAGGGCCTGGCCTTCTCCAACGCCCTCTATGACCTCAGCCTCCTGGGGGAGATACGCAAGTCGGACTTTGCCGGTTCGCAGGGCAGCGACCGTCCGGAGTATTTCCAGTGGCCGCTGGTGGACGGCGCCACCTGGCCCCTCGAGTTGGACTCCCAGCAGCTCACGGTCACCGCCACCGACGAGGGGGAGGGCCTCTTCCTGCTCGAGGCCCGGAACGAGACGGGTCTCTACATGAGCTACACCTACGACGGGAATGTCGGATGGTTGCGTGACCTGGTCTTCTACAACCTGGACGGCTCGGAGTCTTTTGCGGTACACCCCGCGGACGCCGGTCACGGTTACGTCGGGTCCTACGACCGCTGGACCCTTGAGGAGGTCGTCGCCGCCGAAGGCGACCTCGCCACCGACCCGATGACGTTCGGGAACTTCGAGGTGCCGCTTGACGTCACCGACGTCTTCGTCTTCTTCACGCTCGACTGCACCGCGGGGACCGCGACGTCGGGGGCGGCCCCGGCGCCCTACGTCGCAGAGCTCAACGGCGGCCGCGGCGCCGGATACGCCCCCGGCCCCTGCCCCATCCAGGACGGCGGGGGCTACGTGGCGGGCTCCCCGCAGCCGGACCCCGACGGCGGCGGCGACAACTGGACGTGGGGCTACGGAGGCTCGCCCGCCTCGTCGGGGAGCTACTCGCTCCAGGTCCTGCTGCGGACCCTCACGGCCGCCACGCTGTCCACTGCCTAGGCGGTCTCCATCTCGAACATGCAGTCGAGGCCCGACAGCTCGGCGTGGATCTTGTCCCCGAAGCGCAGGACATCCTCGACGCTCGCCTTGCCGGGCCAGTCGTAGGCGAAGTCGTACGCCCCCTTCACCGGCCTGAACCCGAGTCCGGCGAGCGCCTTCTGCACGGCGCTCGGCTTCGCCCCCTCGGAGTGGAAGGTGACCTTGAGGTAGGTCTTCATCGAGGACCCGGCTGGATATCGGCGTTCCAGGGATAAAAGGGCAGGGCTGCGTGCCTGGGATGTTGTTTCCTAAACCGCAACCTCAAGCGTCGCCGGACCGTTCCCCCGCCGTGGCCCGTGTCGCCCCCACCGCCGCGCTGGCCGCCTTGTCCTGGACCGCGCTGGTGGCGGCTTCCCTCCTGGACCCCGCGCACCATCCGGTGGAGGACTACGTGAGCTGGCTCGAGGCCGGCCCCTACCGCGCCTTGTGGGCGGCAG
>DATDQC010000114.1:0-3398 GCA_035292455.1 Thermoplasmatota archaeon | reverse complement strand
GGCTGGGTCGCCCGCCACCGGGCGACCTCGTTCGGCCCGGCCCTCCTCGACCGCGTCGTCCTGTTCAGCTCGGCGCCGACGCCGCAAGGGGCGCGGTACGACCGGCTGGCCGAACTCCCCCTCGAAGGTCAGCCTTAACACGACGCGGAGGGTGGCGGCGTCGTGGCGAAGCCCGCCAAGCACCGCCCCGGCCTTCTCGTGGTCCTGGACGGCTTCGCCTTCGGCGACCCCAAGAACGCCTGCAACGCGGTGGCGCTCGCCAAGACCCCGACCTTCGACCGCCTGCGCCGGGAGTGCCCGTGGACGGAACTGGAGGCGAGCGGCCCCGCCGTCGGCCTGCCGCCCGGCCAGATGGGCAACTCCGAGGTGGGGCACCTCAACATCGGCGCCGGGCGCGTCGTCGAGCAGGACTTCGTCCGCGTCAGCAAGGCGGCGTCCGAGGGCGCCTTCGCCCGCAACGCCGCGTACCGCGCCGCCTTCGCCCACATCAAGCGAACCAGAGGCCGCCTCCACCTCATGGGCCTCCTCGGACCGGGCGGGGTCCATGCGCACGAGTCCCACGTCGGCGCCGCCCTCGGGGCCGCGGCGGAGGCGGGGGTAAAGCAGGTCTTCCTCCACCCCATCGGCGACGGGCGCGACACGCCGCCCCGCAGCGCCAGGGGATACCTCGCGACCCTGGAGGAGCAGATTCGGAAGGCCGGTGTTGGCCGCATCGCCACCTTCACCGGGCGCTACTACGCCATGGACCGCGACAAGCGGTGGGAGCGCATCGAGGCGGCCTACGACCTCTACGTCCACGGCACGGGTCGCCCCTGCCGCAACGCCCACGACGCCCTCGTCCAGGCCTACGCCGCCGGCGAGGGGGACGAGTTCGTGCAGCCCACCCTCCTCGACCCCGCCGGCACGGTGCGCTCGGGCGACGCCGTGGCGTGGCTCAACTTCCGCCCCGACCGCAGCCGCCAGATGGTGCGCGCCTTCATGGACCCCGACTTCACCGGCTTCGCGCGGCCCCCGAACCACCCCAAGGACCTCCTTTGGGTCTGCACCACCCTCTACGACAAGGCGTTCGCCGCGTGGCCGCGCGTCGAGGTCGCCTTCCCGCCCCAGGAAGTGAAGGGCACCCTGGCCGAGCACCTGTCGAACCTCGGCCTCACACAGTTCCACACCGCGGAGACCGAGAAGTACGCCCACGTCACCTACTTCCTGAACGGCGGCCGCGAGGCCCCTTTCCCCGGCGAGGAGCGCCGGCTGGTCCCCAGCCCCAAGATTGCGACCTACGATCTCAGGCCCGAGATGTCGGCGGGGGAGCTCACCGACGGCGTCCTCCAGGCGATGGGCTCCGGCGGCTACGACGTCGTGGTGGTGAACTACGCCAACCCCGACATGGTGGGGCACACCGGGGATCTCGACGCCACCATCAAGGCGGTGGAGTTCACCGACAACTGCCTCCACCGGCTCGTCTCGGTCGCCACCGGACTCGGCTTCGTCACCCTGGTCACCGCCGACCACGGCAACTGCGAGGAGATGTGCAAGGTCAACCCCGACGGCAGCCGCGGCGAGCCCGTCACCAAGCACAGCCTCAACCCCGTCCCCCTCATCGCCGTGAACGGGCCCAAGGGGTTGCGGCTCCGCGCGGGCGGGGCGCTCGCGAACGTCGCGCCGACCTTGCTGGAGCTGATGGGGCTCCCCGCTGCGACGGAGATGACGGCACCGAGCCTGCTCGTCCGCAAGCCTTGAATCCCCCCAAGGCTGGACGGGGCCGTGGAGCGCGGGGCGCAAGTGGCCGCGATGCGCGAGGCGACGGGCTACACCAGCCGCGACCCGGCCCCGCCCCAGGACCTTGGCGCGCGTAGCCGCCCGGGCATCCCCGAACTGCGCGCCCAGCTCCTTGACCGCGCCCTCCCCATGTTCAAGCGCATGCGGGCGGTCTTCGCCCTCCGCAACCGTGGCGGCGCCGACGCCGTCGAGGCGCTGGCCGCCGCCTTCCGCGACCCCTCGGCCCTCCTCCGGCACGAGGTCGCCTACGTCCTCGGGCAGATGGGCGACCCGCACGCCGTCCCGTTCCTCACCGCGGTGTTGCGCCGCACCGGCGAGCACGTCATGGTGCGCCACGAGTGCGCCGAAGCGCTAGGAGCCATCGGCATGCCGGAGTCAGTCCCCGTGCTCCAGGAGTTTCAGAAGGACCCGGCCCCCGAGGTGTCGGAGAGCTGCGAGGTCGCCCTCGACCTCATCGCGTGGGTCAACTCGGACGAGTTGGAGTACGCCCACTGAGGCCGTCGCAAACCCGGGAAGGTGTAAGAAGGGCCGGGTCGTGGGGAGAGACGGTGGTTGCCCGCTATGGATAGTCGCTCCCACATCCCCTTCACCCGGACGTCTTTCATCCTCGTCGGCATCACCGTCTTCCTGCTGGGCATAGGCCTGACGATTCTGTTTGCGGGACTCATGACGGAAGACGAAGCGAGCGAGTCCGATGGACGGTTCACGACCGCCCTCGCCCTCTTGGCCGTCGTCGGCGTCCTGTATGGCATCCAGGGGCTGGTCCTTCTCGGTGTTGGGCTACGGCGCGGACTCCAGCGAGTAGGAGGGCTTCTGCGCGGGGCCCTCTTCCTTGAAGGAGCGGTCATGGCGCTCCAGGTTGTCTTGATCTTCCTCCTCAACGACGCCTTCGGCTCCCAGGGGGATGTGGTCGCGGCCGGTGTCATGGTCGCCCTGGCCGCCATCCTGGTCGTGGTGGCCGCGGCCCTCGCCGGGTCTCGGCCGTCAGCGCGCGCCGCTGCCGGCATCCTGGGTAGCCTGGCGGTCCTGTTTAGCTGGATCGCCAGCGGAATCCTCGGGGGCACCGTCTTCGAGGTGGCCGACGCCGACCTTAACGCATCGGAGATGCTGGACAACCTCGCCTTCATGCTCGCCGGCATCACCTTCACGGTGCTGAGCCTCGTCCCCCCGAGTCCCGTCCGCAAGGGTCTCGGTCTGGGGTTCGCCGTCGCGGGGATCCTTCTCGGCATCGGGTTCGTGCTCGACGGCGTCGACATGCTTGACCTCCGCCCCTTCAGCGGCCTCAGCGGGGCATCCGCCTACGCCGCCGCGGCCCTCGTCATGTTCGGCGTCTCGGCCATCGTCGGTTTCTTCGCGGCGGCGGCCATCTTCGTCGCGGCCATCCTGGCCATGGTCGGCATCCTCTCCGAGGTCACCACAGCGGGTCAGGCACCCGTTGCCGGGTGGACGGGCACCCAGCCGTGGCCGCCGCAGCCGCCGGGTCCGCCCCGCCCGAACCCGCAGCCCGCCACCGGGGTTGCCCCGCCCCGTTCCTTCACGCCTTCGGCGCCGCGGCCAGCGCCTCCAGCCCCATCCCGCGTCGTCCCCTGCCCGCGCTGCCGCAAGCCCGTCAACGTCTACCC
>DATDQC010000113.1:0-3607 GCA_035292455.1 Thermoplasmatota archaeon | reverse complement strand
CATGAGGGCGTCCCCGACAGAGAACCCCGGTTGGCCGTCCACCTCGCTGTACATCTCGTCCCCCACGGCGGGGCCGGCGAGGAGTTGGTTGTTCATCCAGGGGGAGCTGCCGGTGACCACCGTGAAGGCATCGGCACCGGTGATGTCGATGTCCCCGATCGCCACCGGACCCGGGAGCGGCCCGAAGTGGAGGAGGATCTCGTCGCCTGGGCTGAACCGCTGGGTCCCGTCACGGTCCACGAAGCCGTAGCCCGCCATGTTCGTTGGCGCGGTGGCCCGAGAGTAGTCGCTGTCCACGCCCCGGACCAGCGTGCCGGCGGCGTAGCCGGCGGTCGCGGTGAAGCGAAGATCTCCCACGTTGCTCCCCCCGGCGCCGCAGGGGCCAACCTGGAGGACGATGGCGTCGCCCGGGGATCTCCCGTTGAGGGTGTCGGTGTCGCGGTAGCAGACCACGGTGTGGGGCGAGGGGGCAAGGGGACCTGCCACGGCGGCGGGGAGGGCGACGAGCAGGAGGAGCACCGCAAGCAGGGGCCGGGGGGTCACGCCTCCCCAAGCCCGCCCCGGGGGCTTGAAGGTTGCGTGCCTACAGCCGGCGGCGGAACGCGAACAGGGTGAGGCCGAGAGCGGCCACAAGGGCCACGACCTCGAAGCCGGGGTCGGGGTGGCTCGCCGTCGTGGCGGTCGGGCTGGCAGTCGTGGTGGTGCCGGGCACTCCGGGCGGCGTGGGCGAGGGGCCGGGGGTGGACGGGGGCGGGAGAGGCGTCGTGAACGCGCCGGACACCACGGGGTCCCCGCTGCCCGGACTCGGGGACGCAGCATACCCGGACGAGGCGAGGACAAAAGTCGCGACAACGAGGAGAAGGCCGGGAAGCGCAAGAGCGCTGAGGATCTTGGTCATGGCAACCCTACGCCCCGTCCAGCCTGCGCACCCGGGATGGAACCACCGGTCGGAAGCCGCGCGTCCCACGGGAACCGGCTCCCGCTCGCGAATCGGGGATGAAAAAAGGGAGAAGAAAGGAAGAGGGGAAGTCTCTGGGCCTAGAGCTTGCGGCGGACCGCGACGAGGGCCAGGCCAAGGGCGGCCACCAGGGCCACCAGCTCGAAGCCGGGGGTCTCGCCGTCGTCTTCGTCGCCGCCATCACCGGTCGTGGTGCCCGTGCCACCGCTCGTTGTGGGGGGGGTCGTCGGCGGCGTGGTGGGCGGGGTCGTGGGTGGCGTGGTGACCGGGGGGGTCGGGTCGCCGGCCGTGGTGTAGGAGGTCAGGCGGATGGAGCCGACCTCGATGGTCGGGGCGAGCCGGTAGAGGTAGAACAGGTCCCCGACGCCGGCGGCGCCGTCGCCGTTTCCGTCGAAGAAGCGGATGCCGCCCGTCGAGCCGAAGGCGGTGAGGAGGTTGTTCTGGCCCTCCGCCGCGCCCATGACCTTGTGGAAGGCGTTGGCGCCGTTGAGGACGACGTCGTTGACGCCCGCGTTGCCACAGCTTGAGGCGATCCGGAGGTAGGCGATGTCACCGACCGAGAACCCGGTGCTGCCGTCCGCGTTGAAGAAGCAGAGGGTCGGGCCGGCCGCGAAGGCGCTGAGGGCGCGGCTGTAGTCCTGGTCGGTGCCGCTCACGATGGTCCCGGCGCTGTAGATCGAGCCGTAGATGGTGCCGACGGTGTTGAGGCGAAGGGCGCCCACGGGGACCGTCGAGCAGGAGCCCGCCGCGACCATGTAGACCGGGTCGCCGGGGCTGTAGCCGGTGGTGCCGTCGGCGTTGATGAAGCAGAACGTCGGGCCGGCCCCCAGGCTGGCGATGAGGTAGGGGACGTCCACGTCGCCGGTGGTCAACTGGTGGCCGCCGGGGAAGGTGCCGAGGCCGGTGAGGCGGATGTCCGCCACCGCGAGGCCGCCCGAGACGGCGAGGTAGTAGGTGTCGCCGACACCGGCCGCGAGGTCGCCGTTGCCGTCGAAGAAGTCGGCGGTGCCGGAGAACGACGCGATGAGGTTGTTCTGGCCCTCGGCGGCGCCCGCGACCTTCTTGAAGGCGTTGGGGCCGGAGAGGACGATGTCGTTGACGTTGACGGTCCCACAGGAGCCGAGGTGCAGGTACACCACGTCGCCAAGCGAGTAGCCCGCGGATCCGTCGGCGTTGAAGAAGCAGAGCGTCGGGCTGCTGGCGCCGGTGATGGCGCGGCTGTAGTCCTGGTCCACACCGGTCACGATGGTGCCGGCCTGGTAGATTGAGCCGTAGATGGTGCCGACGGTGTTGAGGCGGGCCGCCCCGACCGGGAGGGTGCCCTGCGAGGCGCAGCTTCCGCCCGAGGCGACGCGCACCAGGTAGACCGGGTCGCCGGGGCTGTAGCCGGTGATTCCGTCGGCGTTGATGAAGCAGTAAACGACGTCGAAGGAAGCGTCATCGAGGGCCGCGATGCGGTAGTAGACATCCACGTCGCCGGGGGCGAGCGCCATGCCGCCTCCGAGGCTCGAGGTGAGCCGGGTGAGGCGCACGTCGTTGACGCTCGGGAAGCCGCTGGTGGCGCCGCTCGCCAGGCTGAAGGGCATGTAGACGGTGTCGCCGAGGCTGTAGGCGCCGTCGCCGCTGCCGTCGAAGTTGACGACCGTGGAGGCCATGCCGTCGAAGTAGATGCCGCTGAACGCGGTGAGGGCGTTGTTCTGGCCCTCCGCGGCGCCCGCGACCTTCTTGAAGGAGTTGGTGCCGGTGATGACGACGTCGTTCACCTTGACGCCGCCCGTGCAGTCGCTCCCCTGGTGGAGGTAGAGGACGTCGAGGGGCGAGTAGCCGGTGCTGCCGTCGCCGTTGAAGTAGCAGAACAGCGCCGTGATGGACGAGGCGGCCCGGCTGTAGTCCTGGTCAACCCCACCGACCTGGGTGCCCGCGCTGTAGATCGAGCCGTAGATGGTGTTGATGGTGTTGAGGCGGACGTCGCCGACACCGATGGTGCCGCACGAACCGACGTGCATGTACACCGGGTCGCTCGGGCTGTAGCCGGTGATTCCGTCGGCGTTGATGAAGCAGAAGCTGCCGAACGGGTTCACCAGGGCGCCGCCCGAGGTCTGGTAGAAGTAGTCGACGTCCACGTCGCCGGGCATCAGGCTCGCGCCGGCGTTCAGGGTCACGGCCGAGGCCGTGGCGCCGATGGCCGCGAGGCCGACGGCCAGGACAGCGGCCGAGACGAGCGCCTTGTTGATGGTCTTCATGGGTGGTGTTCCTCCAGGGATGCTGCCAAGCCTGCCCGCAGGGCGGCCGTCACCGACGGCCGGTCCCCGGACCAGGGCGAAGCCCCGGCTTGGGATTGGACGCTCCTACGGAGACTCCATATAAAATCCTTTAACATGCGGAACAGGGGAGGGGGCCCGGGGATACGGGGAGCCTACCCCTTCCTGCCGGGGAACCACCGACTGTAGGTCGGGTGGTCCACGACCTCCAGGACGTACACGTATCGCCTGGCATCCACCCGGACGATGGTGTAGAGAAGCCTCCAGAAACCGGGCAGGTCGAGGCAGTAGAGGTTACCAAGCGGGGCGTGGCGGTCAACAAGGGGTCGGGCAGCCTTCGGGAGGGGGAACGGGGTGACCTCACCTTCCTGGCAGTCGGCGAGCAGCC
>DATDQC010000112.1:0-2770 GCA_035292455.1 Thermoplasmatota archaeon | reverse complement strand
GACTACCCGGCGGGCGAGCCTCTCCTTGTCCTCCTCTCGGGCGGCGCCTCGGCCTGTGTGGAAGTCCCCACCAACGGCATCGGCGAAGCCGAGCTTGCTTCAAGGTGGCGGTCGCTTCTTGCCTCCGGTCGCCCCATCGAGGAGGTCAACCGCGAACGCTCGGCGTGGAGCCGACTGAAAGGCGGCAGGCTCGGAAGGCTGCTCCTCGAATGCACCCCGAGCATCCGGGTCTGGCTGCTCGCCGACACCGACCCTGCGTCGGCGCCCGAGACGGTCGGGTCAGGCCCTTTCTGGCTCCCCGAGGCGCCAGGGCGCATCCCGCACCACACCCTTGCCCACAACGGGGACCTAGTGGCCGCGGCGGGGCTCCGGCTCGGGACGGAGGGGTGGTCAGTCTACCGGCACGGCGAGCGCATCACCGGTGAGGCGGAGCGCGACGTCGGTGCCTTCCTCACCGCGCTCCACCGCCTGCCCCGCGACGGCCCGGTCGCGCTGGTGGGAGGCGGAGAGCCGCGGGTCGCCCTCCCCCCGGACGCGCCGCGCGGGGGGCGCTCGCAGCACGCCGCGCTTCGTGCCGCAACGTGGCTGAGGTCGAACCGCTCCGACGCCCTGTTTGCCGCCTTCGCCTCCGACGGTATGGACGGCTCCACCGACGCCGCCGGGGCGTGGGTCACCGCGGAGGACGGGGGGGCTGGGGCGGAGGCTGCCCTGGCTCGCTTCGACGCCCACGGCCACCTCAAGGCGCGCGGCCGCCTGGTCCATGTCGGAGCGACGGGGACCAACGTCAACGACCTCTGGGTGGCCCTGCGTCCGGCACCGTGAAATAGCACCCCCTCGTGGGAAAAACCGTGCTCGACGACGTCCCCACCATCCTCTCCGCGCAGGAGATCCTGGACAAGGCGTTCCTGCGGGCCAACAAGATCGCCGTCCCCGACCCGGAGAAGTACCACCGGGTCCGCAAGACCGAGGAGGCGCAGATGCGCTGTGTGGCCGAGGTCGTGGGCGAGACCCTGGAGCGCTACGTCAAGGCGTTCCCCAACCTCGAGGCGATGCCGGGCTACGAGCGCGAGGTCATGGACATCCTGGTGGGCCTCGACGGCCTCCGCAAGGCCCTGGGCCACGTCGACTGGGCCCGGGAGACGCTCCAGGACGTCTACCGCGAGCAGTCCTCACGGATGCGCGACGAGAGGACCATCCTCCACATCCAGGCCCGCAAGCGGCAGTTCTCCGGCCGCGCGGCGAGCATCCTCGCCAAGGTGGACAAGGACCTCCTGTTCCTCCGCAAGGCGCGCGACAAGGTGCGCCTCCTCCCCACCGTCCACCCGGAGTACCCGACCGTGGTCATCGCCGGCTTCCCCAACGTCGGCAAGTCGAGCCTGCTTGCGGCGTGGACCCGCGCCCACCCCGAGGTCGCCGCCTACCCCTTCACCACCAAGCGCGCCAACGTCGGCCACTTCGAGTGGACCGACGCAAAAGGTGTCAAGGGGCTGGTGCAGGTCGTGGACACGCCTGGTCTCCTCGACCGGCCCGACGCCGAGCGCAACCCCGTCGAGCGCCAGGCGGTGGCGGCGCTCAAGCACGCCGCCGACGCCGTCCTGTTCCTCCTCGACGCCACCGAGTCGTCGGGCTACACCATGGCGGACCAGGAGAGCCTGCTGGCCCAGGTGGAGCGCGAGATGTCGGGCATCCCGCTCCTGGTGGCCGAGACCAAGGCCGACCTCGGGAAATCGCGCTCGAAGCGCATCAAGTTCAGCACCACGACCGGCGAGGGGATCGAGGAGCTGAAGCTCGCCATCGTGGCGATGTTGCCGGGCCCGGAGCCGGAACTGGAGCTCGACCCGCTCGAGATGTGGAAGGACGGCAAGGACCCGTTCGCGCTCTAGAGCCCGCTTCGCGGTTTCTTGATTTCAGAGCGTGTTTTCGCCCGAAGTCCCGCATGGGGTCGAAGAGTGCGCAAGGTTTCGTCCCTCTCCAATTCCCCCGAATCCGCAGATTACGCAGATTTCGCAGATGACCTCTGGATCAGCGAGACCCACAGGGGTGGCGGCCGCCAAGTCGCAATCTGCGAAATCTGCGTAACCTGCGGCTGCCCTCACGCGGCCTCGACCGGAAAACCGGGATTCCCCCGCAGGTGTGGAAACCCCATCTAGGCTTGGGTCAGGCACGTCTCGACATGGCGGAGGCTCGCCTGCACGCTCCGCCCCGCGTCCTCCCCCTCGACGCTCGGCCCATGCCCGCAGTGCAGCGCCTTCACGGGCAGCGCAGCGAGGCGCCGGATGCTGGCAGCCTCCTTCCGGAGTTCGCCGTCCGGGAAGTCGAAGCGCCCGATGCCCCCTTCGGCAAACAGGGTGTCACCCGAGAACAGCGTGCCGGACCCCGCGTCCCAGTAGCAGGCGGAGCCGGGGGAGTGGCCGGGGACCAGGAAGACCGTGAAGTCGCGGTCGCCAAGCCGGAGGACACCGCCGTCCTCCAGTTCCTCGTCCACCTCGACCCTTGGGATGCGGCCGCCGAACCTCTCGGAGGTGGGGTCGCGCCCCTCGTGGAGCTTGCGGGCCGCGGCGGGGCTCGCGGCGACCTTGGCGCCGAGCGCCTGCCAACGCGGGAGGCCGCTCACGTGGTCGAGGTGCTCGTGCGTCACGGCGACGCGGCGGACGCGGTGCGGGTCCACCACGGCGGCGACCTCTTCGAGGACACGGTCGAAGTCGAGGCCGTGGCCAGCGTCCACCACGTCGTAGGCGTTCGTGGCGGGGTCCTTGAGGAGGAACTGGTT
>DATDQC010000111.1:0-2023 GCA_035292455.1 Thermoplasmatota archaeon | reverse complement strand
TGGGGCCGTCCGCCTGCTGCGCCAGGACGACGTACTCCCCGGACGCCGCCGACTCCGGCACGGTGTGGCTCCCGGAGTAGGTGCCGTGGTAGACGTCGTCGGGGCCGTAGACCAGGATGTCCACCTTGTTCCCGGCGAGGGTCTTGGCCTCGACGGTGGTGTTGCCGTCGAGGCGAACGAGGACAGGCACGCCGGGGGGCGTGGTGGCGTTGTCCGCGGTGATGTCGATGCGGAGGCTGTAGGGGCTCTCCGGCGTCTGTCCGGTGGGTCCGCCGGCGATTGCGACGACCTCCACGGTGCCGCGCGGCACCATCAGGATTTTCACCGTGACATGGCCCGCAAGGTAGGTGGCATTGTAGATGAGGAATGCCGACTCCTCCGACTGGACCCAGGCTTCCATGCCAAAGATCCAGACATCCGGCGAGAGCGTCGCGTACGTGAGGTCGAGGGAGATTTCCACCGGGACACCCTGGGGCAGGTCGCCGGTGATGTCGGTGACCTTCTCGGGGCAGCTGTTCATCACGTTGCCGTCGAAGTTGCAGGTCTCCTGGAGCGCGAAGGTGTCGTTGGCCCACAGCGTCGCCGAGACCGGGCCGTCGAGGTCGTAGGTCAGCGCCACCATCCCCTCGGGGAGAATCTCCCCGTCGGGGCCGCGGCTGGGGCCGGTAGTGGCGGTGCTGTCGGAGCCGCCCCCGCCGCCGGAACAGCCGGCAAGGAGGGCGGTGAGAAGCAAGGCGAGCGGGACGGAGGCGGTCCTCGGGTGCATGATGGGCAGCACCGCTACCCCGAGATGAGGCTTATGGCGTCCGCCTGGAGGCGGAGGCGTCGGCTTACCTGCCGCCGCGGTGTTCCTGGAACGCCTTGGTCCAGCGCACGTGCCGGTTGACGCGCCCGAGCTTGAGGGCGTTCCGGAGGCACTTCGCGTTCTTGAACCACAGGACCTCGCCGTTCTTGCGCACGTACATGAGGCCCGTGCCGGGCTCGATCTCCTCGCCGGAGAAGCTGCAGACGGTCATTTCTTGCGGGGCCCCCCGAGGGTGCGCGCCTCGCGCTCGGTCTCGCGAAGCATGAGGATGTCGCCAATCTGGACCGGGCCCATGGCGTTGCGGCTGATGATGCGGCCCTTGTCGCGGCCCGCGAGGACGCGGACCTTGACCATGGTGACCTCACCGGTCATGCCGCCGCGGCTCACGACCTCGACGACCTCCGAGGGGAAGGCGTCGTTGTCGGCCTCGGTCTTTGCCTCCTTCTTGGCCTCCGGGGCGGCGCCCTCGGCGGCGGGCTTGCCCTTGGCCTCCTTCAGCTCGGGCGTCGCCTCCTTGGCGTCCTTGGGGTCCTTGGCGGGTTTGGCCATGCGGGGTCCCCCTCTCAGGCGGCCTTGAGGGCGGTGGTCTTCTTGGCCACGTCCTCGACCGAGTCGGCGGCGGTGCCGACGTCGACGATCGCGACGGCGGCGGTGCCGACGGCGAGGCCGGCGGCGGCGCCGAGCTCGGCCTTGGACGGCACGTAGCCGTACGGGATGCCCTTCTCCTCGCAGAGGAGCGGCATGTGGGCGAGGATCTCCTCGGGGGAGACGTCCTCGGCCATCACGACGAGCTTGGCAACGCCGCGCTCGACTTGCTTGGTGACCTCGTTGGCGCCCTTGGCGACCTTGCCGGTCGAGCGGGCCTTCTCGATGGTCTCGTAGATCTGCGCCCCCAGTTCCTTGGGGGTCTCAAAGCGGACGAACATGGGCATGTGTGCTGTCTCCATTCATCCCGGCTCAAGGCCAGGACTTCATTTTTCAAGGACAGCCCGCCTCCTCTCGGAGCGGCTACCGGGGGCCGCCGACTGGGGGGCTGTAGATAAGTGTTGGGGGCCTTGGGGCTTTGCCCCTCAAATCGGGTTTGCACCCCAAATGACTGACCTGCACCCCAAATAGTCCCCGGTTAGCCGTTCGGCTCAAACTTGCATTGAGTGGGACGGGGAAGCCTGTGCCCGGCGAGTTTGTCGGCCCATTCAATCCAGGGGAAGGCGTCGAACT
>DATDQC010000110.1:0-2456 GCA_035292455.1 Thermoplasmatota archaeon | reverse complement strand
CCGCCTTGACTGCTCCATCTCGAACTGGGCCGAGCCCTGCCTCGCCTGGGCGAGCCCGAACGACTCGCCGTCGAAGGCCGAGGTGGACATCGCGGTGAACCCCACCGACCCCCTGAACGTCTTCGTCGCCTCGAAGGACCTCGACCCGCTCGCCTCCCCGTGCGTCTGGGCGGTGGCGCAGGTCACCAAGGACGGCGGCCACACCTGGAACACCACCTACGTCGGCGGCACGCGGGCCGAGCGCCAGGACCCCCAGCACCCGATGTTCGCCTGGAACTGCGTCACCGACCCCATCATGGCGTTCGACACCGAGGGGAGGCTCTACTACTCGCTCCAGGCCTACGACGCGCGGTCGGAGCCCGGCTCCGCCATCTTCCTCGCCACCAGCACCGACGGCGGCGAGACCTTCCCCGAAATCATCCAGGAGCACGTCGGCGACGGTGTTGCCATCTTCCACGACTTCATGCGCATGGGCACCAACCCCGCCACGGGCAGTGTCTACACCCTCTGGAACCAGGTCACCCGCATCCACTCGGAACCGGTCATGGTGGCGAGCCGCGACGGCGGAGCGTCGGCGGCTCCTCCGGTCTACTTCCTGACGCCCAACGTGGTGCCAGTCCTTCCCGGCGGCCTCTTCGAGTCCGGCATCGTCGCCGACCGCGACGGCACGGTGTACGCCGCCTTCGGCGGCCCCTTCTCCGACGGCCATGTGTTCCTCGCAACCAGCACCGACGACGGCAGAAGCTTCACCTTCCCCGCGGAGGTCTTCACGTTCACTCCCATGAGCCAGCCCTCCGGCGCCAGCTACCGTGTCGGCTCCATCGTCGAGGTCGCGGTCGACACCTCGGGCGGCGAGCGCGACGGCTGCCTCTACGCGGCGTGGGCCGACGGCGGCGTCCAGGGCGACCCGGCCGAGCTCCTCCTGCGCTCCTCCTGCGACGGCGGTGCCACCTGGAGCGAGCCGGTGACCGTGAACGGGCGTTCCCCGGGGGCGCAGTTCTTCCCGCGCGTCGCCGTAGACGGCCGCGGCGCCCTTCACGTCGTCTACTTCACGCAGTCGTACAACGAGGACGACCTCCTCGACGCCGAGTGGGCGGTCTCCACCGACGGCGGGACGACCTGGGACCACGCCCGCCTCACCACCGTGAGCTTCGACGGCAACCTCGGCATCCACCAGGACGGCGGCTCCTTCATCGGCGACTACATCGGCATCAGTGCCGTGGGCGGCGACGTCTGGATGGGCTTCCCGACCACCTTCACGGGGCGGGCCGAGGTCGCGGTCGCCCACGCCCGCCTCGAGGCGTAGTCCCTCTCCTGGAGCGGCCCCGCAAACCGTTATAGGTCCTCCAGCCTCGTCGGAGGCCGGGAGCATGACCGAGACGGTGACCATGTCCAGCAAGGGCAACCTCAACCTGGACAACTATCCCACGCTGGCCTCGGGGCGGGTGGACTCCACCAAGGACCTCACCCCCGCCGCGATGCAGGCCCTGCTGGCGGAGGCGCTCCGGCACCTCGACCCCAAGAGGACCTTCCGCCGCACCGCCAACATCGACGGCGTCCTCGTGGAACTGGTCACCGACAGCCGCCACCAGTACGAGTTCTGGTGCGACAACTGGCACCCCGCGAGCGACCACGTCCGCCCCCACGGCACGCTCTACTCGGTGACCGGCGTCCCGGGCAAGAAGGCGCACGCCTACTTCTCGCCCGGCCTCGACACCGCGCTCTTCGTCAACACCGACTACTACGGCCAGTGCAAGTCGTGGGCGCTCGGCATCGCCGCCGTCGTCCTCGAGCGCAAGTTCAACACCCACTCCATCCACGGCGCCGCCGCCGAGGTGGACGGGCGTGGCATCGTCATCATCGCCCCCACCGGCTCCGGGAAGACCACGCAGGTCAACCGGCTCCTGCAGCACCCCAAGGGCAAGGTCATCGGCGACGACTGGATCTACATCACCCACCCGCCCGGCCTCGCCAAGGGGGAGCGGCTGCAGGTCTACCAGCCCGAGATGAGCCTCTACGTCCGGACCGAGAACGCCGAGAACGAGCCCTGGCTCATCCCCATCTTCGACCGCTGCAAGGTCGAGAACGTCGTGCGCGAGAAAGGGAAGTGCGAATCGCCCTCCTGCGCCAAGGGGCAGTGCATGTTCGAGCAGGGCTATCCCTACTGCTACTGGGGCTTCGGCAACAGCCGCGCCCTGCTGCCCCGCGAGTGGATGATGGGCCCGGGCCGCGTCAAGGACGTCACCGGCATCGACTGCATCGTCCTCCTGCGGCGCGACGAGAAGGAGCCCTCCGTCGTCGAACTCGACGAGGACGCCCTCGTCAAGGTCCTTCGGGAGGGGCGCACCCTCATCCGCCCCGGAGCCGGCCCGCGCGAGAAGTGGGGCACCTACGCCTCGGAGCCGTGGTACAACCCCTACCTCCTCGCGCCCGACCACCCCCGCCAGGAGGCGTTC
>DATDQC010000109.1:0-3178 GCA_035292455.1 Thermoplasmatota archaeon | reverse complement strand
GGTGGGGGAAGGCGACACCTGGGCGCAACGGTGGGAGGACCCCGGACGCTCTAGATGAGCGGCGTGGTCGGCAGCCCGTGTTTAGGCAAGCCTAAGATGGGGGTCTGTCGTGGCCGGGTCGATGCCCGAGCCGACCCTGAGCCTCCGCAACGTCGCCCGCTACGCCCGCGACCCCCACGCCAACGTCCCGCTCTACGAGGCCCTGGGGTTCGGCAAAGTCCGCGACGCCGGCGACCTCGTCGTCCTGCAGCACCACGACGGCCTCCAACTCGTCCTCCACCGCTTTGACGAGCGGCCCACGACGCAGCTCGACACCGCCATCGGCTTCACCCTCGCCGGCGACGCCGCCGACGTCCGGCACCACCTCGAGGCGGCGGGCTGGCGGCTCCTGCGCGCCCCCCACGACGGCGACGTGGGGTACTTCTTCATCTACGGCGACCTCGACCGCAACCCCATCAACATCGTCGGCAAGCCGATGCGGACGGCGCCGCCGGCCGGCACCGTGCGGCTCGTCCTGCGGGACGGGAAGGCGGTGGCGGAGCCGGTGAAGGCGTAGAGGCTGGCCTACTCCGCGTAGTACGACGCCTCGTCCGGCAACGCGTGCGTTGCCGGAGTCCGCGTCGTCCTCCGCCTCAATTACTCGGCGTAATACGAGGCCGGGTACGGGTCGGGCTTGAGGCCCTTCCTTTCGCGGATGGTCCGGGTGACCTTCTCCTGGAGTTCCGTCGGGAGCGGCTCGAAGCCGATGTTCTCGGTGGACCACAGGCAGCGGCCGCCGGTGGCGCTGCGGATGGCGCCGGCGAAGCCCATCATCTCCGCCACCGGGACCTTGGCCGTGATGGTGGTCGAGTCGCCCTCCTGGGACATGTCCTGGATGATGCCCCGGCGGCGCTGGAACTCGCTCGTGACGGCCCCCATGACGTTGTCCGGCACGCTGACGACCGCCTTCTGCATCGGCTCGATGAGGATGGTGCCGGCGATGGTCATGGCGCCGTAGATGGCGTTCCGGACCGCCGGGATGGTCTGGGCGGGGCCGCGGTGGACGGCGTCCTCGTGCAGCTTGGCGTCCGTGATGATGAACATGACGCCCTGGATGGGCTCGCCCGCCCGCGGACCCTTGTCCACGCACTCGTTGAAGGAGTCGATGATGAGCTCGAAGGTCTCGTGCAGGTTCTGGATGGCCTTGGTGCCGTCCACCAGCATGCAGGTGCCGTTGACCGCCTTGACCTTCTTGGTGAGGTCCTTGGGGAACGTGCCGAGGGCGGTGAGCTTCTCGTGCACCTCCTTGGCGTGCTTCTTCGGGTCGCTCGGAATCTCGTTGTCCCGGAGGGCCTGCACGATGTTGCCCGGCAGCGCATGCGCCTCGATGAAGAAGCGGTTGTGGCGGTTCGGGGACTTGCCCTCGAAGCTTTGCGGGCTGGGGCCCTTGACCGACTCGCGGTAGACGACGATGGGCGGGCTGGTGACGATCTCCAGCTTGAAGTCGCGTTCGATGCGGTGGGTGATGATCTCCAGGTGGAGTTCGCCCATGCCGCTCATCAGGTTCTCGCCCGTCTCCTGGTTGATCTTGACGATGACCGAGGGGTCGCCCTTGCTGATGCTCCGCAGGACGTCCACCAGCTTGGGGAGGTCCTTCATGTGCTTGCACTCGACGGCGACGGTGACCACGGGGTCGCTGACATGGACGATGCGCTCGAAGGGCACCATCTCGCTGTCGGACGTCATGGTGAAGCCGGCCATGGCGTCACGAAGGCCGGTCACGGCGACGATGTTGCCCCCGGTGGCCCGATCGACGGGGATGCGGTCGGCGCCCACCATCAAGCCGACCTGCTGGATGCGGTTCTTGGTCTTGGTGCCGCCGACGAACAGCTCGACGCCGCGTTCGACGGTGCCGGAGAAGAGGCGGCCGATGGCAATCTCGCCGGCATGCGGGTCGATCATGATCTTGGTGACCATGAACGCGACGACGCCGTCGGGCTTGGCCGTGCGCATGTCGGCGCCGGCCTTGGAGTCCTGGTCGCCGTGCCAGATGTGGCGGATGCGGTACTCCTGGGCGACCTTGGGGCTGGGAATGCGGTCGGCGACGGTGTCCAGGACGACGCTCGCGACGGGGGCCATCTTGGCCAGCTCACCCTGGGTGTCGTTCTTGCAGTGGTTGTAGACGTCCTTGAAGGAGACGCCGGACTTCTTCATGAACGGCAGGGAGACCCCCCACTTGTGGTAGGCCGAGCCGAACATGACGGAGCCGTCGTCGATCTTGACGCCCCACTTGCCGCGGAACTCCTCGGGGAGGTTGCGGCTGATGAGCTCGTTGACCTTGTTGATGATCTTGACGAAGCGCGCCTGCATCTCCTCGGGTGTCACCTTGAGCTCGTTCACCAGGCGGTCCACCTTGTTGATGAACAAGGTCGGGCGGACCTTCTCGCGGAGCGCCTGGCGCACCACGGTCTCGGTCTGGGGCATCGGGCCCTCGACGGCGCACACCAGGATGATGCAGCCGTCGACCGCCCGCATGGCGCGCGTCACGTCGCCGCCGAAGTCGACGTGGCCGGGGGTGTCGATGAGGTTGACGAGGTAGTCCTTGTCGTTGAAGTGGTGGACCATCGAGGCGCACGCCGCGTTGATGGTGATGCCGCGCGCCTGCTCCTCGGGATCGAAGTCGAGGGCGCGCTGCTGGCCGGCGAGCTCCTGCGAGATCATGCCGGCGCCGGCGAGGAGGTTGTCGGAGAAGGTGGTCTTGCCGTGGTCGATGTGGGCCGCGATGGCGATGTTGCGGATGTTCTCGAGGTGCCCCATGACCCCGACGGCCTTGGCGATGTTGTCTTCCTTGCGTCCCATGCGGTCACCCTCGGAAATCGGACCCCCCCGGAGCGGGGTCTTCTACAGAGGCGGGGCACCCATCCGCTGATAAAAGCGTATGGGACTGCGACCCCGGGAGGGGACCGGCCGCGCGGCCGATTGGACAGAACGGGCACATCTGGTGGCCTCGACCCTCAACCTCTACAAACCCCGGGCGCAATCCGGCGCCAGGAGCGTGTCGTGGTGCGTCGGTCCCGCCTTGCATTTCCGCTTGCCCTTCTGCTTGTCCTCTCCCTGCCCCTCGCCCTCCCCGCCGCCGTCGCAGAGGATCCCGGCCAGGTCGCGGTCAGCCCCGACGGCCATGTCTGGGTGCAGGGCC
>DATDQC010000108.1:0-2584 GCA_035292455.1 Thermoplasmatota archaeon | reverse complement strand
AAGCCCGGGTCGAGGGTGCGGCAGAACCCCTCGAACTGGAAGAGGGCGCGGCTGATGAGGACGAAGTCGGGCGGCAGGAGCATCCCGTGCTCCTTCGCGAGGTTCAGCACCATCTCCATGAGGCGCGGGTCGGCGACCGAGACCCCCTCGCGCTCGAAGAAGTCGAGCATCCTCTCGACGTCGTGGGTGAACCGCTTGGGGTCGTACTCGCCGCGCTGCTCGCACAGGTCCACGACGGCGTCGCATGTGCCTTCGATGTCGCCCTTGGAGATCGAGGTGATGAGTCGGAGGATCGCCTTGGCGCGCCGTTCGGTCACCACGCCGACCGCCCCGAAGTCCAGGAACGCGACCCGTTCGGAGGAGAGGATGAGCATGTTCCCCGGGCTGGGGTCGGCGTGGAAGACGCGGTCGATGAAGATCTGCCGCGCCATGGCGAAGGTCACGAGGCGGGCCACGTTGCGGAGGTCGATGCCGGCGAGCTCGGGGGCGTCGGGCTTCGTGAACTTGAAGCCGTGGACGAACTCCATGACGAGGATGCGCTTGGTGCAGAGCCCCTCGTGCATCTTGGGGATGTGGACGCCGGGGTCGTGGCGGAAATTGTGCGCGACCTTGAGGGTGTTCTTCATCTCGTAGCGGTAGTCGAGCTCGCGCTCCAGCATCAGCCGCAGCTCGGCGAGGTGCTGCGCGGGCTGCCAGATGCGGGTCGCCGCGAAGGTCTTCTCGAGGAAGGTGACGAGCCCCTGCAGGATCTCGAAGTCCAGCACCATCGCCTCCTCGATGCCGACGTGCTGGACCTTGACCGCCACCTCGGTGCCGTCCTTCAGCGTCGCGCGGTGGACCTGGCCGATGGAGGCGGAGGCGATGGCCTGCGGCTCGAACGAGGCGAACACCTCCGAGATGCCGCGCCCCAGGTCTTCGCGCACGACGCGCTCGACCTCCTGGAAGGGGCTTGGCGTCGTCTTGTCGTAGAGCTTCTTGAACTCCTCGACGTAGGCGTTGGGCACGAGGTCGGGCCGTGTCGCGAGGAGCTGGCCGATCTTGATGAAGGTGGGGCCGAGCTCTTCGAGGATGCGGCGCGCGCGGACGGCGTGTGGCTCGCCGCTGGCGTCGGCCTGGCCGTCGACGGGAGACCCCCGCGTCAGCGACCGCAGGAGGCTCCAGAAGTCGTTCTGGAGGAGGATGTTGACGATTTCGTTGAAGCGGGCCAGCCGGCTGCGGGGCACGGCCTGCTGCAGGGTCGCCATCGGGGTGGCCACGACCCCGGGGGTCTTCAGGCTTTACCGGCGCCGGAAGCCTGCTTGCGCCCCGACTCCTGGGCATCGAGCCGCTTGAGCTTGCGGCGGTAGCTGCCGTAGGGGTCCTCGGGGCTGTACTTGGCGGGCTTGGCGGAGACCGTGGCCGTCCCGTCCACCGGGCAGGCGTCCTGCAGCGTGTACTCCTTGCAGCGGGGGCAGCGCCGCAGGTGGTCGGTCACGCCTTCTTCTCCGCCAGTTCGCGGTGGAAGGAGCCGCGTCCCCCCGCCTTCAGGAGCACCTGGATGGCGCGCTCGGCGGCCTTCTGGAGCTCCTGCTCGGCGATCTTGAAGTCGGGCGCCTGGACGTGGATGCGGTAGTGCGGCGGCCCGATGTAGGTCACCTCGATCTGGACATCCTCGAACTCCCCCTTCTCGGCCGCCTTCAGCGCCTTCTGGACGTGCTTGACGCCGTCGGGGGCGGAGGTCTGGAGGTCCACGAAGCCCGCGACGTCCACGGTGGCGAGCTCGATGTTCTCCTTGGCGAAGGCGACGAACGCATCGATCCAGGGGCCTTTGAGCCCCTCCTGGGCGAACACCTCGGCGCCGTACTCCGCCGCCTCCTGGAAGCCCTGGGAGAGGCTGCCGAAGACCCGGATGACCTCGCGCCCGAACTGCTCGGTCAGTTTCGCCACCGTGGTCTTCTGGCGGTCGGCCAGGATCTGCATGAACTTGTCCGCCTTCTGCTCGTTCTTCCAGGCCTGGATGGCCTCCCGCTTCTGATGGTCGTTCACCGCCTTGATGGAGAGGTCGACGTGGCCCTTGCGGGTGTCGACGCCCTGGACTTTGCACACCACGCGCTGCTGCTCGCGCACGAAGTCGCGGATGCGTTTGACCCAGCCCGGGGCGACCTCACGGATGTGGCAGAACCCTTCCTTGCCGGGGTACTCCTCCAGGGTCACGAAGGCGCCGAAGTTCTGCACCTCGCGCACCGTTCCGACGACGAGTTCGCCCTCCTCGGGGAAGGGGTTGAGCTTGGCCATGCCTTGGCGACAGAAGAGGCCTTGAAAAGGCCGACGAGGGGGTCAAGGGATGGCTTTCCTGCGCCCCGAAGGGCCGCACGGAGGCCACGGACGGCGCCAGCCCCCTCTGCAATGGTTGGGGCGGCCCGGCGCCCGCGCAGCCGCTAGGCCACGTAGGCGTAGACGTAGAGCATGACCGATCCCGCCGCCCGTTCCGAGTGGTAGGTGAGGTCGTAGCCGCCGTCGTCGTCCAGGATGGCCCCCGCGTCGTACTCCACGTGATCCTGGCACGAGACGCAGTTGCGTCCGATGTCGGAGAACCGGGCCGACG
>DATDQC010000107.1:0-5452 GCA_035292455.1 Thermoplasmatota archaeon | reverse complement strand
GATGAGGAAGAGGCGGCCCAACGAGGCTTGGTGTCGGGCAAGCCAACATAAGTCTTGGCGTTTGTACACGGCCGTGCGCAGGCCGGACCTCGAGCGTGCCCTCGGACAGGTGCCCCTGCCGCCCCACCCCACGCCCGACCTCGAGCAGGTCCGGACCCCGCCGGCCATCGCGGCGGAACTGCTTTGGAAAGCCCAGGCGGAGCGCGCCATCGAGGGCCGGCGCGTGCTGGATCTCGGTTGCGGGACCGGGATCTTCGCGCTCGGGGCGGCACTCCTGGGGGCGCGCCTCGCCACCGGCGTCGAGGTGGACGCCGACGCGGTCGCCCTGGCGCAGCAGGCCGCCCGGGACCTGCGTGTCGCGAATCGCACCTGGTTCGTCGCCGCCGACCTCGCCACCTGGCGCCCCGAGCCGGCCGCCTTCGACACCGTGGTCATGAACCCGCCCTTCGGGGCGCAGCGCGGCAACCGGCACGGCGACCGCCTTTTCTACGCCCGCGCCGCCGAGGCGTTGCGGGGGACCGGAGGGACCTGCTGGTTCCTCGCGCAGGAGAACTCGGAGCGCTTCCTCGACGCCTACGCGCGGGAATTGGACGCCGAGGTGGAGAAGGTCGCCTCCTGGGACTACCCGCTCGAGGCGGCGCAGGCGTTCCACCGCAAAGGCGTGCAAGCGGTCCCGGTGGGCGGCTACCGGATGGCGTTCAGACCAGCGGGTGCGCGAGGATGAACGCCTCGGCCGCCGCCCGCTTCGCGTCGTCCCAGCCCTCGGCAAACATGGGGCGCCGCACCGTCGCGGTGTAGACGTCGCAGACGGCGTGGCGGGTGTCGGGCCAGCCTGGGTGGGCGGCCTGCCACGAGGAGCCGATGTCGTTGTAGTCGCCGATGAAGACCATGCCGTTCTGGTGGTGGCAGAAGCCGGGGTCCCAGCCGCCGTCGGCGGCGTCGCGAATCTCGAACGGCTCGGACCAGGTCCGGCCGCCGTCCAGGGAGTAGACGTACATCTGGGTGAGCTTCTCGTACTCGCCGTTCTCCTCGTCGGTCGTGTTGCCGGTGCCGACGGTGCTCATCCAGGAGACGTCCACCACGCCGCCGGGGCTCACCGCGATGGTGGGGAAGACGGTCCAGTCCCAGTCCTCGCTGGGGCCGCTCACCTTGACGGGCGCCTGCCAGGTCTCGCCCTTGTCGAAGGAGGCCGTGACCCAGGTCGCGGAGCCGCCGCTGCGGCACCCTTGCGACCACTCGGGTTCCTGGCAGGAGTCGTCGAAGACCGCGTAGACCGCGTCCGCAAACGGCGAATCGGGGTTGCGGTCGGTGGCGAGCGACGCGTCGCCCTGGCGCTCGTCCCGGCTGAACCCGTCCACGGAGAGGCCGGGCATCACGGCGATGTTGCGGGTCAAGACGATGGCGCCGGGTTCCCAGGTCGCGCCGGTGTCCATCGAGCGGCGGAAGGCGATGCGGCCGGCGCTGTCCCACAGGGCGTAGACCTCGGGCCCCGTCCCGACCTCGAGGAAGCTTCCCAAACCACCGTTGGGGCCGCCGACGTCGGTCGGGTCGGCGGAGAGGATGCGGTCGCAGAGGAAGCGCTGCCCCTCGTCGGTGGAGCGGCAGTAGATGTTCAAGGGGACGAGGGCAGCCGTCGCGGCCGTCCACAGGATGTGGATGGTGCCGTCGGAGGAGGCGGCGAGCCACGCCTTGTCGTGGAACGCGACCGGGTACACCCCTTCGAGGACGGGGGTGAAGGTGTGGAAGGTGTCGCCGCCGTCGTCGGAGATGGCGACGATCTGGGTGGCGCGGTTGTAGGCCCAGTCGTTGAGGGCGCCGCCGCGCGTGTTGGGGAGGGGCGGGCAGACCCCTTCGCAGGTCTTCCCGCCGGTGACCGGGTCGGCCTGGTACGCCATGAGGACGTAGTAGAACCGGCCGTGGACGTCGAAGTAGGCCACCGGGTCGGTGGTGCACCAGAACTGGCTGGCGTAGTTGGGGGTGAAGGAGCCGGGGTCGTTGAGCAGGCGCCACGGCGAGCCGTCGAAGGAGCGGTCCTCGGTCACGGTGGCGAAGCCGTCGTGGGTGACGTAGACGGCGTCCCACACGCACTCGCCGGCGTCGGTGGGGTAGTAGTCCTTGGCGCCGCCGACGACGTTCTTGGGGTCGGTCGGATTGACGGCCATGGTGACCTCGTTCCCTTGCCGGCCCTCGTCGGGCGTGAGTTCGAAGTCGCAGCGCCGCCCGTCGGGTCCGCCCGAGGCGCCGTCCCCCTCCCCTTCGGCGAGCGGGGCGAGGCAGAGCGGCACCGGGACCGGGAACCCGTGGGCGTCGAACGCCGCGGGGTGGAAGCCGGGGCCGTAGTCCTCGACGGGGACCGCCGAACCGGTTTCGTCGCCGCCGTCGCCCGAAAGGCAGCCTGCAAGGAGGGCGATTCCCGAGAGTCCCGTGGCCAGCCAACCGAAGGCGCGCATCGGGGCGCGATGCCGGGGCCGCGCTGAAAAGGGTTGTGGGGGTGCCCTACCGCCTGCCGCCGAAGTCGTCGAGGCGGGCGGGGCGCGGAGCCAGGAGGTCGCGCGCGGTGGACCAACTCCGGCGGGTGCCCTCGGGGAGGTCGCCAAAGCGCTCCACCCAGGCCCTGAGGAACGCCTGCGTCTGCGGGTCGCTCGGGTAGCCGGACCCGAGCGCCATGCCGAGGCGGCGCTCCAGCCGCCGCGCGAGTTCCGCCACCGCGGCGTCGCGTGCGACCTTGGCGACGATGCTCGCCGCCGCCACGATGGCGTGGTTGGCGTCCGCCTTGTGCTCGCTCACGACCCGGGTGCCGGGCGGCAGGCGGGCGGCGAGGTCGCGGCCGAACCGCTTGGCGTCCACGTCGGCGGCGTCCACCACCACGGCGGGCGAGCCCAAGGCCCGCGCGACCTCGGCGAAGCGCTCGAGCTCGATGTCGTTGAGGCTGCGGCCCTCCCGCTCGGCGTCGATGGTCTCGGCCTCGATGGCGCGGACCTCGATCTGCACCCCGGCGTCGGCCCGGAGGGCGCGGTCGAGGGCGCGGCGCCGGTCGGGGGAGAGCACTTTCGAGTCGCGGCACCCCATTTCCGCGAGGCGTTCGGGGTCCTCGGTCGCGACACCGGCCACCACGAGCGGACCGAGGACGGGCCCGCGCCCCGCCTCGTCGATGCCGGCGAGCACGCGCGGTGCGAGAGGGTGCAGGTCCATGAATCCCCCGACCGGGCGCCCCGCCGTTTACCCCGACCAAAACCGGCATATACCCTCCAAAACCACATACTCCCTTGGCGGGGATATCCATCCCTGCCCAACGCCTCCCAAGGCGTTGAACACCGACCACCACCCCAGCCCCTTCCCCGGCATCCGCTGGGGGAGGGGCCTTTTAGGTTGTTTTTCCCCATTGGGATTCCCACGGGAGGTTCGGCAACTTCCCAACCACCGGCTTCCTTTTAAGTCTCCGACACGACAATCGGGACCTATGCGCCGCGCCTACGGGGCCTACGTCCTCGCTGCCGCCTTCGTCTTCGCCTCCGCGAGCCTCCTCCTGGGGGACGCCGCCGCCCAACTCGGGACCTCGACGCTCTCCGGCCAGGTCTGCATCGTCCAGGACGGCTACGGCTATCCCGTCCCGTACGGAAAGGAGGACGGCTCCTGCTACGGTCCGCCCCTCCCCGGCGCCACGGTCCACCTCACCAAGCCCGGCGTCCAGGGCACACCGGTGGGCGGCGTGGACCAGTCCGCCACCACCGACGATGGGGGTTACTTCAGTTTCTCGACCCTCGACGACGGGACCTACACCCTCGAGGTGAGCCACGCGGGTTTCGCCTCCGCCGAGCAGGAGGTCGAGGTGGCCGGCTCCGCCCAGACCGCCCTCTCCCTGCAGCCGCAAGAGGTGGACGTCACCGGGCGCATCCTCGACCAGGACGGCGCCGGCATCGCGGGGGCCGAGGCGGAGTTCTGCTGCTCCTACTCCAGCAATTATGGCGGCAGCGCCGTGGCCTCCTCCGACGGCGAGGGCGCTTTCGAGGTCACCGTTTTGGCAGGCTGGTATTCCGTCACCGCCCGCGCCCCCGGCTTCCAGAGCTTCTACGACTACCGCCTGGTGGACGGGTCTCCGCTGGAGTACACGCTCGAGTCGGTGCCCCCCCAGGACGCGACCCTGACGGGCACGGTGCGCGACCAGGACGGCCGCGCCGTCGCCAACGCCCGCGTGTTCACCTACAGCTACAACTGCTGCTACGACGCCTACGGCTCCTCCTACGCCCCCTACTACGGCGGCGAGAACTGGACCGACACCGACTCGCGGGGCCGCTACACCCTCCACGTCTACAGCGGCGGCCTCAGTTTCCGCGCCGAGAAGGAGGGCTACGCCCCCCTCTACGAGGACTTCCAGGTCGAGCAGGGCGAGACCCAGGTCCACGACGTCAAGATCCTCAAGTACCCCGAGAAGAACGCCCACGTCTCGGGCCGCGTCACCGACGGCGAGACCGGGAAGGGCCTCCGGTACGTCTCCATCACGGTGCGCTCGCCCGCCTTCGGCATCACCGAGTGCAGCACCGAAGCGGGAAGCGGCTCGAACGGGTCGGGCGGCTCGAGCGTGCCCCCGGCCGCCACGCAGACCGTCTCTCCTGGCATTGCCTACCCCGAACCCTACCCCTACTACGACCCCGGTTGCACCATCACCCTCCGCACCGACGGCACCTTCGAAGGGGACGTCACCCCCGGCTACACCATCGTCCAGGTCTGGTACCAGCACTACCTGAGCTGCACCGAGACCGGCAACGCCGACGGCAGCGTCGAGCGCACCTGCGGCCGCGACTACTTCAGCTGGAGCCAGACGCTGGACCTGCCCGCCAACCACGACGCCACGGTCAACATCGCGATGCGGGCCCGCCCGCTCCCCGACGCCGTGGTGTCGGGCTACCTGGTGGACGCCGAGACCGAGGAGGCCATCCCGGGCGCTCGGATCTCCCTCAGCAACCAGGACAACTACGGCTACGGCTACGCCACCACCGACGAGGACGGCAGCTACCGCATCCGCCTGCGGACCGGCTACCACGAGGTCTGGGTCTACGCCGAAGGCTACCTGCCCTGGCAAGGCGTCCTCGACGTCCCGGTGGGCGGCGACATCCCCTTCGACGTCCTCCTCACCGCGGGTCGCGAGGTTTACGGCGGCTACTGCTGCGTCGTCTACGAGGGCGACATGGGGTACGCGCATGGCTACGCCGGAAGCACGGCCTCGCCGGGCGCCCCCATGGCCACCTCGACGCGCACCAGCGCCCCGTCCTCCCCGGATTCCTCCGGTGACCTCTCGGCCAGCAGCGGCGAGGGGGCGACCTACGACGACCTCAAGGGGGGCCTTGGCCCCTACGACCCCGACCAGCGGGCACGCGAGATCGAGGCGCAGGAGGCGGGCGGCGGCGACAACGGTTCGCCTGGCCTTGGGTTCCTCGCGGTGCTCGGTGGACTT
>DATDQC010000106.1:0-3593 GCA_035292455.1 Thermoplasmatota archaeon | reverse complement strand
CCCGCATATCGACCGGTTGCCCCACGACCTCCTCGACGCGCTCGAGGGCAACGAGGAGTTGGGCGCCGCGTTCGGAGGAGACGAGGTCGTGCACCTCGTCGAGGACGGCGAAGCGCACGGTCGCGAGGTGGCGCCGGAGGGTGTCGCCGTAGAGGAGGAGCTGCAGCGTCTCCGGGGTCGTGATGAGGAGGTCGGGAGGGTCCTTGGCCTGCTTGGTGCGCTCGGAGGGCGTGGTGTCGCCGTGGCGAACACCGATGCCGAAGCCGAGCTCCTTGCCCCACGACAGGAGGCGACGCAGGAGGTCGCGGTTGAGGGCGCGAAGCGGGGTCACGTAGAGGACCTTGAACCCCTTCGGCCACGGCGCCTTGCGGACGGCGAGGGCGTCGCGCTCGGTGAGCATCCGGCTCAGCACGGGCAGCAGGGCGGCCTCGGTCTTGCCGTGGCCGGTGGGGGCGACGACGAGGGCGTGGCGCCCTTCGAGGAGGGGGCCGAGCGAACGCTGCTGCGCCTGCGTCAACCCTTCCCAGCCTTGCGACCGCAGCAGGGCCGTGAGGCGGGGGTGGAGACGGGCCTCATCCACCAAGGTTGCCAATCACCTGGGAGACGTAGAGGTCCAGGTAGGCCCGCATGAGGTGCGCGCCGATGAGGTACCCGAGGATGGAGGCGATGGGACCGGCGAGCCCCATGAAGGTGCCCTGGCGCCCCAGGAGGAGACCGCTCCGGAGGAGGAGACGGAGCGGGGCGGTCACGGCGAACAGCACCGAGAGCATGGGGACGACTTGGATCATGAGGACGATGAGGAGGGCCTTGCCGTGCGCGTCGAACGACAGGAGGCTGGTGCCCCACACCGCGCGCGTCTCGAAGTCCCACAGCACGAAGACGAGGATGGCCATGAGGGGACCGGCGACCCAGCCGATCCAGCGCAGCCGGTCCCAGCGCTCGTTCTTCTTTGGCGCGTGCAGCACGAGGCGGACCACGAACGCGGCGACGGCGAGCCCCCACAGCAGCCAGCTCCACCACGGCAAGGCGTAGAAGGCGGGACCCACCAGCTTGGATGCGCCCGCTACGTGGCCGTCCTCGATGGCGAGCGGCGAGCGCCCTTCCCAGGCGAGGCCGGACGCCGTGGCGCGCACCTCGAGGCGGGAGAAGCGGACCAGGCGGAAGTCGTCGGCGGTGGAGTCCTTCCCGGCGAGGCCGATCACGGCGCCGTCGAGGACGTGCGACAGCACGCCGCCGAACCTGCCGACGTCGAGGGAGGCGTTGAGGTCTCCGCTGCCCGCGTTGTCGCCGTCGGCCTCGTCGAGGTCTTGAAGGAGTCCTTGCAGACGGTCGACGTCGAGCCCCTCTTTCGCGGCGCCGGGGCTGGCGGCCTCCAGGGTGACGTTCTGGCCGCTCGTGAACGGCACGACCGCGAGGTCCATGGAGAACGTGTCCACCCTGGCACGGCCAAGGAAGAAGGCGGGCTGGTCCGTGCCCGAGAGCGTGCTGAGCACCGTGCTGCCTTCCATCACCTGGATGCGCGAGGCGGCCCGGTCGTCGAGCGGGGTGATGCCACCCCAGTCGTCGCCGGGGATGACGCCGCCCGCGATGGCTGGCCAGGTCTCGAAATCCACGCTGCCCTCGACGGTGGAGGCGACGTGGCTCCTGCCGAGGCCGAAGTCGTTCCCGAGCTTCTCTTCGTCGGCGAAGTCGATGAAGAGGCTGAGGGCGTGCGCGGCGGCGAAGTCCGCCTCGACGGCGGTGCCGGACGGGGCGCGAAGGCCGAACGAGCCGCCGCTCGGGACACGGAACCCGAGGTCGCCGGAGGAGGAGTCGCGGCACTGCGCAGAGGCCAGCCCCCAGCACACACGGGTCAGGCCGCGGACGGAGGTGCCGTCGGTGCGGAGGAAGCCGAAGCTGCCGTCGGTCGGTCCGACCGCGTCGTCGAAGGTGCCCGAGAAGATGTTGGTGGCACCGCTGCCGTCGAAGCCCTCCTGGAACGGCGCACTCTCTTCGGCGTAGGGGCGGGACCGGTTGAGGGCGGCCTGGGTCGGTCCTGAGGCGGCCAGCAGGAGCAGGAGGAGAAGTGCCACAGCCCTGCGCATGCCCGCCCGAACGGGAGGGGGACTTATCGCTTCCGTGGCACCATGGCCTCGACGTCGGAGCGCTCCACCGGGAGGCGCCGGGTCAGGTTGCGGTGGCCGCCGGCGGTGACCGAGACGTCGTCCTCGATACGGATGCCAATACCGGCCGTGCCGGGGGGGCAGTCGGCGTAGTCGGTGTTGAAGTAGAGCCCCGGCTCGACGGTGAGCACCATCCCTTCCTGGAGGACCCGGCCGCGGCCGTCGGCGGTCTGGCGGTGGCCGACGTCGTGCACGTCGAGCCCGAGGAAGTGGCTGGTGCCGTGCATGAAGAAGCTGCGGTAGGACTCCTCCTTGAGGATGCGTTCGCGCCGGCCCTTGAGGTAGCCAAGGTCGAGGAGGCCGTCCACGATGGTCCCGACCGCGGCGTTGTGGGGGTCGCGGAAGCGGTTGCCGGGGCGGACCTTGCGCATGGCGGCCTGGTGGGCGTCGAGGACGAGGTCGTAGAGGCGGGCCTGGACCGGCGTGAAGCGCCCGCCGACCGGGTAGGTGCGGGTGATGTCGGAGGTGTAGTACCCCCATTCGCAGCCGGCGTCCACCAGGAAGACGCGGTCGCGCCGAAGGGCATCCAGGTTGGAGACGTAGTGGAGCACCGCGGCGTTGGCGCCGCAGCCGCAGATGGAAGGGTAGCCGATGCCGTTCGAGCCGTGGTGGCGGGCGTGGTGGGCGAAGGCGGCCTCGACGTGGTACTCCGGGGCCCCCGGCACGACGCGGCGCGCCGCCACCTCGTGGGCGGCGACGCCAAGGTCGCACGCCTTCTGGAGCATCCGTAGCTCGGCGGGCTCCTTGATGAGCCGCAGGTCGTGAAGGAGAAGGCTGGCGTGGCTTGAGGGTCGGCTCTGGCGACGGTGGAGGAGGCCGCTCTTGGGGCCGCCCGCCTGCACCTTCTTGGGCTCCGCGACCAGGCGCCGCCCCGCCGCCCTGACGAGCCGGAGCTGTGTTGCGGGGTCGTGGCGAGCGAGGCCGTGGACGCGGCGGACGCCGGAGAGCACCTGGCCGAGGCGCGAGCCCAGCTCCTCGACCGCGTGGGCGGCGTCCAGCCCGAGCGTGTCGGCGGCCCGGGCGGCGCCGAGGCGGCGCCCGGTCCAGATCTCCTCCTCCGGCTTGCGGTCGCGGAGGAACAGCGTGGAGCGCCCGGAGCCGCCCTCGAGGACCAGCACCGCCCCGGGCTCGGCGAACCCGGTGAGGTACCAGAAGTCGCTGTGGGGGCGGAAAGTGTACTCGACGTCGTTGCTGAAGGTCTTCGGGGTGTGGGTGGCGACGACGAGGGCGTTCCCCTCCCCCATCGCCTTGGCGAGGCGGCGGCGGCGGCGGGCGGCGTAGGCCTCGCGGGGGATCTGGGGGGGTGGGCCGACGTCGAGGTCCCCGAACTTCACGGCCGGGGAGGGGCCCTCCCGCTTGTAGGCTTGACGGGTCCTACGCTGGGACCCGGGTGGCGCGCAGGGTCCAGGAGTTGCCGGCGTCGGTCCCGAT
>DATDQC010000105.1:0-2677 GCA_035292455.1 Thermoplasmatota archaeon | reverse complement strand
CTTGTCGGTCGCCTCGACGCGGAGGAAGTCGGTGTCGGTGAGGGCGCGCATGTTCCACTGGTACGCCACGCCAAGGGGGGCGCACGATTGGGGAGGCTGCTGGCTGCACTCCGGCACCAGGAGGGCGTTGAGGCCGTAGGGGCCGTAGCCCGGGAGGAGGTCGTCGTCCCACAGCCGCCCTTCCCAGGGCTCGAGCTCGGCGGTGATGTCGACACCGTTGAGGGTCACGGTGAGGTTCCCGAGCTCCTCGGCGAACTCCAGGCTGAAGCCGGTGACGTCGTCGCGTTTCTGGCCGTCGCCGGGGAGCAGGATGGGCCACGGCGCGGTGGTGTCGTGCGCCTGGTTCTGCTCCGCGTCGCCGTCGCAGCGCTCCATGGGTGGAAGGGGCTGGGGGTCGCAGTTGTCCACCACGGCGCGCGCCCAGAACCGCGCCAGCTCGTTGTTGTCGGCGTCGTAGGCGTGCACCGCGGCGGTGTAGGTCCCGTCGGGCACCAGGGGGGTCTGCAGGTTGATGAAGAAGCCGTCCGAGGGGTCGGTGTCGGCGCGGTAGTTGGTGATCTGCTGGCCGGTGAACCAGGTCTGCGGCGGGTTCTCGCACACCATGCTCTCCTCGAAGTCGATGGTGTCCACACCGAAGCTGAACCCGAAGGTCGTGATCTTGTCGGCGTCGGCCCCGATGGCCTGGAACTGGGCGAAGAACTGGCCCGAGGCGTGGATGAAGCCGTCCTCCGAGGGCTGCAGGTCGGGGTTCTTGAAGATGATCTGGATCTCGCCGCAGGTGTGGATCTGCGCCGCGACGGGGGGCGGCAGGGCGGTAAGGGCGAGGGCGGTGGCCAAGGCGAGGAGGGCAAGGCGGGCGCGGGCAACCATCGGTGCCGGGAGCACCCTGGGCACGGGAAAAGCGTTCCTGTGGCCCGACCCCGGAGGGCGGCCGAGGCCCTTCAGGCCGCGACGGTGCGGATGAGAGGCTGGGCGAGCCCGGCCGCCGCTCCGCACCGAGCGGCCGTCAGGCCGCGACGGTGCGGATGAGGTCGGTGCGGGGCACGATGCCCTGGATGGTGCCCCCGCCGTTGAGGATGGGGAGGGCGCCCACGTCGCGCTCCTGCATGAGGCCGGCCGCCTCCTTGGCCGTCATGTCGGGCTTGGCGGTGACCACCTGGCGCCGCATGAAGGGGGCGACCTGGAGCTCCCGGAGGTTGGCGCGCTGGACGTGGGCATCCGCTTCCTTGATCTCGGCGAACGCCTCGGCAATCTCCGCCTCGGCGATGATGCCCTGCAGCTTGCCCTCGCGGAGGACCGGCAGGCGGGCGATGTCGTGGTCCAGGAGGAGGCGCCGGGCATGCACCAGGCGCTCCTCGGGGGCCACGGCCTTGAGCTCCGTCTTCATGATGCTGAGAAGGGGTGCCTCCGACTTGACCAGGCCGAGCAGGTTGGCCTTGGTGAGGACCCCCATGAGCTGGTGGCCCTGCAGGACCGGAACCATGGTGACCCCCGGCTTGCCGACGTCCTTGAGGAGGGCCTCGATGGGCTCGTCCGGGTGCGCGATGAGGAAGTCCTTCTCCATGACGCTCGAGGCGTGCAGCGTGGTGGTCTGGATGCCGCGGTTGTGCTCCCGGCCGAGCTTGTCGGCGATCTTGCCGTCGGTGACGATGCCGACCAGGCGGCCCTGGTCGAGCACGGGAATCTTGGTGACGTTGTGGGCCCGCATGATGGCGAGCACGTCGCGCAGGTTGCGGTCCTTGTCCACCGTGTGGATCTTCGTGGTCATGACATCGCGGACGTTCATGGGTTCACCTTGGGTCAGGGAGATGGGGGATGCTCAGGCGGCGCCCCTGCTCGCCGAACCGGGAGGGGGCCCACCTGGGGCCCAGAAGGGGTCGCGGCCGGAATAGGTCCGAACACGCACCTCAAACTATGCCGTCCAGCCGTCATGAACCTTGCGCGCCGGGCATCGGCAAGGGACGGAAACGGTCATCGGGTGGTTTCACCCGACCCTCCCCCACACCCTATCCTTCCTTCGTCGGGTCTTCCCCCGTGGGCCCCGACCCCACCTACCCGCTCACAAGCCTCGAGGGCGTCCCCTCTCTCCCTCCCGGGACCCCTGCGCCCCGCCGCAAGGGGGTCCAGCGGAGCCGCAAGGGGACCCAGATCGAGCTCCTGGCCATCAAGGTCCTGGAATCGGAAGGCTACACGGTGCACCGCGCCGTCCGGACCGGCGTCCGCCGCGGCCCGCTCTGGATCAGCCAGTCGAACGACGTCTTTGGGTGCATCGACCTGGTCGCCAAGAAGACAGGCGAGCGGACGCGCTGGATCCAGGTCACCGCCGACGGCGGTGTCGGGCGGAAGAAGGCGGCCCTCGCCAAGGTGCCGTGGGACCCCGCCCACGACGCCGTGGAGATCTGGCGCTGGGTGGGGGGTGCCAGCCGCCGCCACAAGGGCACCGGCCGCGTCCTGGAGCGCCAGTACTTCCAGGTCTACCACCTCGACGACAGCTACGCCCTGCGGCCCGAGCGGCGCATCCCGCTCCACACCCTGGTGTGGTCGCCCCCCGAATAACGGGGCCAGACCGACGGAGTCGGGCGGCGCAAGGGTCAAACCCGAGGCGCCGCCTCGCCCGCAGCGTGGCCCGCCCCGCCGACATCGAGGCCCTCAAGCAGCTCGCCCTGCTGGGAGCCCT
>DATDQC010000104.1:0-3140 GCA_035292455.1 Thermoplasmatota archaeon | reverse complement strand
TGCCCTGCCAACCCGAATCCTGGCCAACAGGACCAGGACGGTGACGGCGTCGGCGATGTCTGCGACCCCCTCCCCAACGGTAACGGTGGCGATGAGGATGGCAACGGCGTGCCCGACGCGACGGAGGTTTGCTCCCTCAAGCCCGATTCCCTGTCAAGAGACCCACGACGGCTATTGAAGGGGAGCGCCTGCGACCACGACGGCGACGGCGTCCCCGACAGCCAAGAGCCCGGGCTCTGCGCGCAAGAGAACCCGAATCTTCCGTACGATGGCTCCTGCGTCGGGAACGACTACAAGCCCTACCACCCGTGAGGCGACGCAAGGTCCTCGTTTGCAGCGATCCACCTTCTTTCTCCCGCGGAGGGAGGGGTGCGCGTCGAAAGCAGGTCCGCTCATCGCGACGTCGCGGGGCCTCGGAGGAGCCTGAAACCCTTGGGCATGGTGCCGAGGTCCCCTCTCCGCCCGCAAAAGGCTTCTTGACCCTACCCCCTTCGTAGACGCGTTGACCGAATCCGCCGTCCTCATCGCCGGTTGCCGCACCCCTGTCGGGAAGTTCCAGGGCGCCCTCTCGCCCCTCTCCGCGACCCAGCTTGGCGCCGTCGCCGTCCGCGAGGCGGTCCGCCGGGCCGGCGTCGCGCCCAAGGACGTCGAGGAGGCCATCCTGGGCAACGTCCTCTCCGCGGGTTTGGGGCAGAACCCGGCCCGCGCCGCGGCCCTTGGCGCCGGCCTCCCGGTCGAGGTCCCCGCCTTCACGGTCAACAAGGTGTGCGGCTCCGGCCTCAAGGCGGTGAAGCTCGCGGCGCAGGCCACCAAGGCGGGGGACCGCCACCTCGTCGTCGCCGGCGGCATGGAGTCCATGTCCAACGCTCCGCACCTCCTCATGGGAAGCCGCACCGGGTTTCGCCTGGGGGACGCAAAGCTCACGGACCACATGCAGCACGACGGCCTGTGGGACCACCACAACAACATCCCCATGGGCGAGACCGGCGAGATTGTCGCCAAGCGCTTCAAGGTCAAACGTGAGGAGGCCGACCGCCTCGCCCTCCGCAGCCACCAGCGCGCCCTCGCCGCCCAGAAAGCGGGGGCGTTCGACCAGGAGACCGTCCGGGTCGAGGTGCCGCAGCGCAAGGGGCCGCCCCTCGTGGTGCGCCACGACGAGGGCATCCGCGCCGACACCGACCTCGCCTTGCTCGGGCGTCTCAAGCCCACCTTCCGCGACGACGGCATGGTCACCGCGGGCAACTCGAGCCAGATCTCCGACGGCGCCGCCGCCCTGGTGGTCGCCTCCGCTTCCTACGCCAAGAAGCACAAACTCCCCATCCTTGCGGAGATCGAGGCCTACGACGCCTCAGGCACCCGGCCGGAGTGGGTCATGGAGGCCCCCATCGCCTCGGTGCGGGCCCTCATGAAGCGGACCGGCCTCACGATGAAGGACGTGGACCTCTTCGAGCACAACGAGGCGTTCGCCACCGCCTCCTGCGCCGTCCAGGGTGAGCTGGGCGTCCCGGAGGAGAGGTTCAACGTCCACGGCGGCGCGGTCGCTCTCGGCCACCCCATCGGTGCCTCGGGGGCGCGCATCCTCGTCCACCTCGCCCACGCCCTGCAGGCCAAGGGAGGCGGTCGGGGGCTTGCCACCCTCTGCCTTGGGGGCGGGAACGCAGTCAGCATGTCCATCCGCGTCGCCTGAGACCCCACCAATCCCCAACCGACCGGGCGGCCTTTTGAACCGGACCGTGGCTTCCGGCATCGGGAACCCCGATGCCGCGCAAGACCTACCCGCTCCTCAGGTGGTTCGGCCTGGCGGCCGCCGCCGTCTTCGCCTACGGCGTCGTGGGCTTCTTTTCGTTCCGCAAAGGGGAGACCAATCCGCTCCTCCTCACCCTCGCCATCGCCGCCGTCATACCCTTCGTGGCGCTGGCGTTCGGCCGCTCCGCCGGTCCCACCCGCCACGAAAGCAGCCTCGACCTCTCCCGCTCCACCCGCCAGGAGCTCGAGGGGGCCATGAAGGGGCTGGAGAAGGCGCACAAGGCGGGCGACATCCCCGATGGGCGCTACGAGAAGGCCAAGGCGCGCCTCCAGGAAGCCATGGCCCACCGACGGGATTGAAGCGCCGTATTGAAGAGGGGCTCCCTTCCCCACCCCATGCCCGTCAAGACCGTCGGCGTCGTGGGCGCCGGCCAGATGGGGTCCGGTATTGCCCAGGTGGCCGCCCAGGCCGGCTACGACGTCGTCCTCGTGGACCTCAAGCCCGATCTCGTCCAGAAAGGCCTTTCCACCATGGACAGGTCGCTCGGGAAACTCGTGGAGAAGAAGGTCCTCACGGACGCCGACGCCAAGGCGGCCCGCAGCCGCGTCAAGGGCGGCACCGACAACAAGCTCCTCGCCGGCTGCGACCTCATCGTCGAGGCCGTGGTGGAGAACGTGGAGGTCAAGCGCAAACTCTTCGCGGAGCTTGACCGCCTCGCCAAGGGTGAGGCCATCCTGGCCAGCAACACCTCGAGCATCCCCATCACCCTGCTTGCCGCCGCGACGAAGCGGCCGGACCGCTTCATCGGGATGCACTTCATGAACCCGGTCCCGCTCATGAAGCTCGTCGAGGTCATCCGGGGCGCCGACACCAGCGACGCCACCCTCGCCGCCGTCACCGAGGCGGGGCGCCGCATGGGCAAGGAGGTCCACTCCTGCCGCGACTTTCCGGGCTTCGTCAGCAACCGCGTCCTGCTGCCGATGATCAACGAGGCCATCTTCGTCCTGCACGAGGGGGTCGCCACCGCCGAGGACATCGACGCCATCATGCGGCTCGGCATGAACCACCCCATGGGCCCCCTCGCCCTCGCCGACTTCATCGGCCTCGACACCTGCCTCGCCATCCTCGAGGTCCTCCACGACGGCTTCAAGGACCCCAAGTACCGCCCCTGCCCGCTCCTGGTGCAGAAGGTGCAGGCCGGCCACCTCGGCCGCAAGACCGGGCGCGGGTTCCACACCTACTAGGAGGGCTCGTGGACGGCGACAAGGAAGGTGCAGAGGCCCAGCCGGAAGCGCCACCCGGGCCCAGCGCGCCCGCGACGGTCGCCGCGCCGCCGGAGCGGCACCCCGACCGGCACCACCCGTTCCTGCGGCGCCTGCGGCTTGCTGGCCAC
>DATDQC010000103.1:0-3196 GCA_035292455.1 Thermoplasmatota archaeon | reverse complement strand
AGGCAGATAAGGTTTGGCCCCCCATTGCAGAACCTTCCGATGGAACCTGGTCGCCAGCCGGCGTCGCTCCGCCCCGCCAACCCGCTCCACGGTGAGAAACGCCTCGCTCGCTACGCTCGCTCGGCCTTTCTTACAGGAACTCCATCCCGCCGCCGCTCGAACCCGGCACCTTCCGGACCGCGGTCTGCCCAAGCTGCTCGGCGAGGCGGTCGTAGTACTTGATGACCTCCTCGGTGACGGAGCTGCGGACCTGCCGCAGCGCCTCGTCGAAGTGGTTCTTGTTGACGATGCGCGCCTTGCGGTCCTCCCGGAGCGCGATGATGGCGGCCTCGCGGCACAGCGACTCGATGTCGGCGCCCACGTAGCCCTTGGTGAGCTTGGCGAGCTCCTTGAGGTCCACGTCCTTGTCGAGCGGCATCTTCTCGGTGTGCACCTTGAGGATGGCGAGGCGCGCCTCCTCGTCGGGTGCCGAGACCTTGATGAGGCGGTCGAAGCGGCCGGCCCGCAGGAGGCCGGGGTCGATGATGTCGGGCCGGTTGGTGGCGGCGATGACGACCACCCCTTCCATGCCCTCCATGCCGTCGATGGAGGTGAGGAGCTGGTTGACGATGGACTCGGTGACGTGGCTCCCCTCGTAGGCGCCGCGCCGGGGGGCGATGGCGTCAATCTCGTCGAGGAAGACGATGGAGGGGCTGCTCTGCTTCGCCTTCTTGAAGATCTCGCGCACCGCCTTCTCCGACTCGCCGACCCACTTGGAGAGGACCTCAGGCCCCTTCACGGAGAGGAAGTTGGCGCCCGACTCGTTGGCGACCGCCTTGGCGAGGAGCGTCTTGCCGGTGCCGGGGGGGCCGTAGAGCAGGATGCCCCGGGGCGGCTTGATGCCCATGCGGGTGAACGACTCGGGGTCCTCGAGGGGCCACTCCACGGCCTCCTTGAGCTGCTGCTTGACGTCGGGGAGGCCGCCTACGGTGTCCCAGGTGACGTTGGGGACCTCCACCAGGAACTCCCGCAAGGCCGAGGGGTCCACCATCTTGAGGGCCCCCTTGAAGTCCTCCATGGTGACCTGCATCTTCTCGAGGAGTTCGACCGGGACCGGCTCGTCGAGGTCGATCTCGGGGAGGTAGCGCCGCAGCGCCTTCATCGCCGCCTCGCGGGCGAGCGCCATGAGGTCGGCGCCCACGAAGCCGTACGTCATGTTGGCGAGTTCCTCGAGGTGGACGTCCTCCGCCTTGGGCATGTTGCGGGTCTGGATGAGGAGAATCTCGAGCCGGCCTTCCTTGTCGGGGACGCCGATCTCGACCTCGCGGTCGAAGCGGCCGGGGCGCCGGAGTGCCGGGTCCACGGAGTCGGGGCGGTTGGTGGCGCCGATGACGATGATCTTGCCGCGGCCCTTGAGGCCATCCATGAGGGTGAGCATCTGCGACACGACGCGGCGCTCGACCTCGCCCTGGACCTCGTCGCGCTTGGGGGCGATGGCGTCCATCTCGTCGATGAAGATGATGGCGGGGGCGTTCTTCTCGGCCTCCTCGAAGGTCTTCCGGAGGTTCTCCTCCGACTGGCCGTAGAACTTGCTCATAATCTCGGGGCCGTTGATGGTGTAGAACTGGGCGCCCGACTCGTTGGCGACCGCCTTGGCGATCATGGTCTTCCCGGTGCCGGGGGGGCCGTGCAGCAGGACGCCCTTCGGGGGGTCGATGCCGAGGCGCTCGAAGAGCTCGGGGTGCTTGAGGGGGAGCTCGATCATCTCCCGCACGTTGGTGAGGGCCTCCTTGAGGCCGCCGATGTCCTCGTAGCTCACCTGGGGACCGGCCAGGGCGGCCTGCGCCGCGGCCTCCTCGTTGACCTTGATCTGGGTCTCCTCGTTGATGAGGACGATGCCCTTGGGGTTGGTGGAGATGATGCTGAACGGCAAGGCGTTCCCGAACAGCGCGATGTTGGGGACGACGACGATGTCGCCCTGGACGCAGGGGCGCTTGAGGAGGCCGCGCTTGGCCAGGGCGTCGATGCCGTCGCCGAACTGGATCTGCTGGTCCTGGCTGATGGCGGGCGCCAGGGTCACCTGCTTGGCCGGCTTGACCTCGGCCTTCTTGATGGTGACCTTGTCGCCAATCGAGACGCCGGCGTTCTTGCGGGTCAGGTTGTCGATGTGGATGATGCCCTTCCCTTCGTCGCCGGGGTGGGAGCGCCACACCACGGCGGCGGTGGTCTTGTGCCCCTTGATCTCGATGATGTCGCCGGGGCTGAGGTTCAACTCCACGCGGGTCTGCCCGTCGAGACGGGCGCGGCCGTAGCTGACGTCCTGCTGCAGGGCTTCGACGACGCGCAGGGTGGCTTCGGTCTTGGGCATCCGGTGGCTCCGGGGGGACAGTTGTCAGGACTTCTATAAGAAGTCTTTGCGACTCTCCTCATGCCTCAATGGCTCGCTCTCGGTAAAAAGACCTGACTTCCGGTACGGTCACGGCGGCCAGGGACATGTCAATCCTCGGGGCGGAGAGGGCTGAAATAACGCCGCCTGGAGGGGAGGGCGTGGACGGGACGTCCAACTCCGGTTCCGGGGCCCCCCGGTGGGTCTTCTCCCGGCCGCGCCAGTTCGCCTGGAAGACGGCGCTGCTGGCGGCGACCACCGTGAGCCTGGTCCCCATCCTGCTCTGGCAGCACGTCCTCGCCGCCAAGATCTACCTCGCGGCCCTCATCGTCGTCCACGTGGTGGGCATCGGCATCATCGCCATCGGCGTCCGCCGCCACGACATCGCCCCCGACCGGCGCGGCCTCGTCATCCGCCTCGTCGGCATCACCCTCCTCGTCGCCCTCCTCTACCTGGCTTCGGGCGGCGTGCGCTCTACCGCCTCCGGCCTGGTCTTCTGGGGGGCGCTGTTTGCCATCTGGGCGCTCCACACCCTCGGCCTCGCCCTGCTGCACCTCAAGGGGCGCCGCGAGGCGGCCGCCTGCCCGTTCGTGTGACTAGGCGACCGGGTGGTGCGACGAACGCTCCGGCATGTGCTGCACGACGTCGCACACAGTACACGAACCGAGGTTGGCCCCCGTGGGGACCACGTGGCCTCCACAGCGCCTGCACAATCCCATCACCCGGACACCGCGACCTGGATGCCAGGCACCCGTGAAAGCCCTGACGGACCGGCATTGGCCTGGACCGATTGGCTGGATTGGACATGGGGGGGTCCAGGGGCGGAGCCCC
>DATDQC010000102.1:0-4418 GCA_035292455.1 Thermoplasmatota archaeon | reverse complement strand
GGTCGGCCAGTTCACGCGCGAAGACCTTCATCGCGAAGGGCTTCATCATGCTGCGGCCGTAGGCGAGGACGTTGCCGCCGAAGGAGTGCACGATCTTGGTGCCATGCGCCCAGGCGACGGCGCCGTGGATGGTGGTCTCCGAGACGCCGTTGCGGCGGTAGTCCACGAGGGGCTCCCACTCCACGTCGCGGCCGGTCGGGATGCCGTCGGCCTGTTCGCCGAGCGGGGAGGTCGGGTACATCTCGCGGCCGGGGCCGGTCTGGAGGTGGGACACGTGGTTCCCTCGTGGCATGGTGTGGGCAGCCGCAGATTTCGCAGATTTCGCGGATGATGCGGCAACGGAATCTGCGTCATCTGCGTAATCTGCGGCCTCCCTTACGTTGCCTCGCGGGGAAACCCGCGACTTGGTCAAGCCACAACCTCCCTCGCCTTCGGCAGCATCGGCGCCGCGTTCTCCATGAACGCCTCCATGTTCCGGACCACCCGTTTCGAGTCGTGGTTGAAGAAGTCGAACCAGAGCATGAGGCGGTCCTCAGGGTGGTAGCGCTCCGCCAGTTGCCGCGCGACCTCCTCCGCGGTGCCCATCACGGCGTTGTCCGCCGCCTCGCTCACCTTCTTGGGGTCGAGGGTCCCCTCGAGGGCGTTCCAGTAGGCGGTGAGAGCCTTCTTCGCCTCGGTCTTGGCCGCCGCGCTGCGCTGGGCGGGTGTGAGCCCACCCTCCTCGTTGATGAAGACGAGGACGGTGCGCGGCATGTAGCTGCGCTTCCACGGGCCTCCCTTGGGGTGGAACGCCTTGCGCATCCTCTCGTGGGTCGCCTCGATGACGGCGGGCGGCGTGATGGAGAGATTGGCGACGTGGGCGGGGAGGAAGCGGTTGACGAGGACGTGCACCGCGGGGTCGTGCGAGCCGACGACGAGCTGCACCAGGTCGCGCCGCCACTCCCGCGGGACCACTTTGAGGTGCTCGAAGGTGAAGCGCTTGGGCAAGGCGACGGTGCCGTCGGGGTGGAGCGCTCCCGCAGTCTTGGCGGCGTCGCGGATGCGTCTCCAGTCCTCCGCGGTCCGGCACTCCTTCTCCGCCAGGGTGCGCGGCGCGACGTCGTCGCTGCAAAGGGTCTCCCCGGCGAGGAGCCGGGCGAAGATCTCCGCCGCCTCCTCGAACACTTTGCCCTTGAGGAGGGCGTAAGGCAGCGAGGCTTCCAACGGGTCGCGCGCGACGTAGCCGTGCGCCCGGTTCATGTAGTCGAAGCGGCCGGCGCTGAACCCGACGTGGATTCGGCGGCGCTCGGCGGGGTCGAGGCCATGGAGGGCGGCGAAGTAGGCGATGCGCTCGGCGTGCGCGATGGGGCCGCCGCCCTGCAGGATGTTCATCACCGCGGAACCGACCTCGATGCGCTTGGTGCGGCGGAAGACCTGGTGGGCGGTCTGCAGCATGTCGCAGTTGAGGCCGACCTCCCCCACCCAATGCGGGATGACCGGGTGCTTGTTCCGTTTCTGCACCTCGCTTGAGAGGTGGCTCTCCGCGAGCCAGGCGACCCTGAAGCCGAGCCGGTCGGCCGCCTCGACCTGCTCGAAGAAGCTCTGGAACATCCCCGCCTCGTCCGGCATCCGCCCGTCCACGGGGGTCTGCGAGATGGAGAAGAAGATGTCGAAGTCCACGGACGGAGTCCCATGGAGGCCCGTATGAGAAGGCTTCGGGAGCCGAGGGGGGAGCGCCCCGCTAGAAGTTGCACACCAGTTTCTTGTTCACGGCGGCTTGGAGGCGCCGCAGCCCGCCCGAGGTGACCAGGTTGCGGTGCCCCTCGGGCCCCAGGTAGGCGACCTTGCCGTTGCCGAGGTCCCACGCCAGCGCGACCTCACCGACAAGCCCTGAGCGGGCGGCGGCTGTCGTGATTTCACTGCGCACCTTGGTCTGCGCAGCGGAACCCAGATGGCCGTAGGAGGGGTCCACGATGACGACGACGAGGGGCGCCGGGCCGCGCATCCAGACGACGGAGAAGATGTACTGGGTCATCCTCGCATCCTCGGGTCCCCCATGCCCCGCTGCCGCCTTGGAGCTTGCGGAACCTACGGCGGACTCGTCCCCGCCTTCTCCGTGATGGCGTTGCGGACCTTCCAGAGCGGCGGCCAAAGCACCTGAAGGACGTCCTGCTCGAGTTGGTGCACGGCATACCCCTTGAGGCTCTTGACGTCGCGGCCGATGACCCGCTTCACCATGGCGAGGTGGTTGAGGCGCCAGACGTGGAAGAACATGTCAAAGTCGGTGAGGTGCTCCATGAGCCGCAGCAGGTCGGGATGGGCCTGGGGGTTGGTGTAGACCGCAAGAAGGTCGGTCTTGCGACGCTTGAGGAGGGCGTCCACCTTGGGCCACAGGCGGGGGGCCTGAACCTGGATGTCGCGGAAGCCGGGGGACTCGGCGCCCGAGCCCTGGCCGAGGGCGGCGCGGATGACATGGAAGTCCCACGGCGTCATGGTCTCCAGCGTGTGCATCGCGTCGGTGTTGAGCTTGATCGCCTCGGTGCAGCGCTGCAGAAGCGGGTACGCCTCGACGACGCGGTCCTCCTCCAGGAGCCTGCCCACGCTGGCGAGCTCGAAGAGGACGAGCTTGCACCACAGTTCGAACGACTGGTGGACGACCTGGAACATCAGCTCGTCGTGGTGGACGCGTCCGGCCTCAGATTTCTGGAGCGTCAGGAGCTCGGGGATCCGCATGTACAGCTCGTAGTCGGTCTCGCCGTCCGCCTTGCCGCCAAGCGGCTTCGGGGGGCCGGGGGCGACGGGACACATCGCTGGCGGGGCCGGTTCGGCCTTCCTACGGCTAGGGCTCCAAAAACCCATTGTACACAACTGCACATTGGATGAGGTTTCGCCCCTACATAGCCGTTGTCAAAAGGGGCCTGCCCGTCCTCCCCGTCTGCCGCGCTTCAACTTTGGCCCGCCAGGATGAAATAGGCCCCGAATCAAGGAGGGTCTATGCTGCTGCGCCTCGCCGGCCGGCTTGTCTGGGGAACCGCCAAGTTCGCCACCAAGCACGTCCTGGTCCCCATCGCCATCACCGCCGCCACCGCCATCGTCCTTGGCAAGCTCGCGGACCGCATCGCCCCCAAGGCGGAGCGGGGCCACGTGGTGCGGGCGCCCGGCGGCGAACCTTACGTGGACCTCGACCTGCAGCCGCAGCCGTAACGGTCCCGCGGCGCTGCTTTCTTTGTTTGTGCGGCGCGAGTGAAACCGCGAAGGCCAGGGTCCGTGCGCGGGGCCTTGTCGCCCCCACCGCCATGCCTCGCTCATGGCATCCACTTGGTCTGCCACGTTCGCGACAAGCCTGATCGTGATCGCCGCCTCCGCCATCCTGGCGCAACCCGCGCCCGGCGCGGGGACGGACGACACGCTCCACGTCGGTCCCGGGGAGGTCCTGCATGCCAGGCAGAGCCTCTCCGCAGCCACCATCCTCATTGAAGGGACCGTCATCCAGGACGGGACGGGCGACCTCCTCCTCGAAGCCGAGAACCTCACCATCGCGGCCACCGGTCGCGTCCTGGCCGCCTCGGGAGAACCCGGCACCAGTTCGGTCGGCGGCGTGTCGGCGGACAACGGCCTGCCCGGTTCGTCCATCCTACTCGTCGCCGAGAACCTGACCATCGCCGAAGGCGCGCTGCTGGTCGCAGGCGCCGGCGGCGCCGGAGGCTCCCTGCTTTCGGACCAGGCGGGCACCGCCGGTGTCGGCGGTGAAGGCGGCTCCATCATCGTGCAGGCTCCTTCTGCATCGGTGGCCGGCGACCTCGTCCCGGGACGGGGTGGTGACGGCGGCTCCGTCTGGGCCTTCTCGGACATGCCGCTGTCGGGGCCGGCGTTGGGCGGGAAGGGCGGCGACTCGGGGACCTTGGGGATCCCTTTTGACACCGAGGAGCCCCCCAACCACATCTCCTTCCCAGCGCCCCCCAAGTCGAAGAAGATTCCCATCGACCAGCCGGCGGCCCTGTGCGGGCGCAACATCAGGTTCGACGCGATGGCCAACTCGTTCGGCGGCCTGCTGTGCCGGGACCTGGTGGACGCGGCCCTGCAGGACCTGACGCGCGGTTCGCTGGTCCCCGGTGAGCCCGGCGCTCCGGGAGAACCCTCCACGGGTTGCACGACGCCGAAGGGCGACGACGGCGAAGACGACGCCATGGGCAACGGAGGCGATGGTGGCGACGCATGCGTGGAAGTCTACGGCGACGACGGCGGCGCAGGCCGCCGAGGAAATGACGGCTGGTTCGGCTGCTCATCCGGAGGCTCGGGGGGAAACGGTGCCGAGGCTGTGAGCGGCCCGGCAGCCGGCGGACGGGGCGGGATGGGTCTCTACGACGGAGGCGACGGAGGCGACGCGACCTCACTCGCCGATGCGGGTGCTGGCGGTCGCGGCGGGAACGGTGGCAAAG
>DATDQC010000101.1:0-8084 GCA_035292455.1 Thermoplasmatota archaeon | reverse complement strand
GCCGTCGTCGTGGCGGGAGGCTCCTGGACCCGCGGCCTCCTCGCGCCCCACGGCGTCCGCCTTCCGCTGCAGAACTACCGCACCCAACTCTGCAGCCTGGAGATCGGCGGCGCCGCCGGATTGCCCATCGTGCACGACCTCACCAAGCACTTCTACACCCGCCCGGAGTCGGACGCCACCATCCTCGCCGGCGACGGCACCGAGCTCAAGCCCTTCGAGCCGGACGGTTTCGACGAGAGGGCGAGCCCCGCCTTCGTCGAGGCGACGGCGGAGCGCGTCGTGGCGCGTTTCGAGGCGGGCGGCGAGGCGCGAGTGCGCGCCGGCTGGGCGGGGCTCTGCGTCGCCACCCCCGACCGGCGGCCGCTCTGCGGACCGGTCCCGGGTGTCGAGGGGCTTTTCGTGCTCACCGGGGACAACGGGTTCGGGTTGATGCGTGGGCTTGCGCTCGGGGAGCGCCTCGCCGACGCGGTGGGCGGACGGGTGGATGCAGGACTCGACCCGAGGCGTTTCGGTGTGGATGCCCCCACGGAGTTCACGATGCGGGAAGGGTACGGGGACGCGGGGGCCTAAAGGACTATTTCGGTCCTTTCGTCTTGCCTTGCTCTCCCTCCATCAGCTTTGCCACCGCGTACTCAAAGGCGTGCGTCTCATCTTTGAAGCGACGCGCGCGGACCTGCTCACGGATCCAGTCGAGGATGTCCGGAGCGACGCGGATGGTGCGCTTGACGCGCTTCATGCCCTTTGGGAGAGGTGGCCGTCCCACGCCGCTTCCAGCTGACGGAAACGGACAAATATGCGCCAGTTATTGTCAGCTATTGTCAGCATTGCTGACGCACTTGGTGATTCTTGATGACCAGCAAAACTATCACGGGATTGGTTGTGGTGGCAGTTATGCTCGTCTTGGTCGGGATTCCGGCAGGACGTTCCCCCTTCATCCCGCCTTTCGTGTATGAGACCGCAGGCGTGCAGTACAGTCTCGCCGATTCAGGTGACACCGACGACTTCAGCTGGGAGTGCATGAACACCGTATGCGTGAACGACCTCGACGATGTCGATCGGGACACGGACGTCTGTCACGATGACCCCGCGCTGGAGGACTCCGCCTTCACCATGAAGTCGGGCGCGACGCGCAAGCTGGTCCTGCACCCGGACTTCGCCCAAAGCGAGGGCATCTCGTGCGACTCGTCCCTGACCGTCGAGGGCGACGGCCGGGTGTGGGACCTTTTCGAATTCAGCGAGTGCCAGGCGGACGGCGAGACGCTGACGGGCTGCGCCATCTTCGACGTCGATTCCGGCTACGCTTACGGAATCTACGCTTGCGTACCCGGCCAAGTGGAGGACGAAGACCAACTGTTGGAATGCAGGGACTACAGGATGAGCGGGATGGCCTGGAACAAGGTGGCGGGCGTTGGCGCCGCAGTCCACGCTTGGGCGTACATCCCGGGCTGGCACCCCATGCATGATGTGTGCGGCTTCGATGGCATCCTTCTCAATCACTGCTACGTGGAGGAGGCCCATTCTGGCGTTCCAACCCAAAAGTCCGAGGGTTTCCGATGCATGCCCGGCATGCTTGAAGCAGCATTTACGGTTGGAGGCACCGTTGTCATTGACCGCGTTGACCACTGCTACTAGCCCCAACAAAATGGCGAGGCTGCCTACGAGCACGGTGGCCTTTTTCCTTCTTCTCCCGGTTTTCCTCTCCGCTTGCCTGGAACCCGAATCCTCCGACGCATTTCCTGGGGATGTATCCAAGGCACGTCCTCGTTACGCTTTCGAGGCGGCATACGCCAACAAGGCGGGAGACGTCGAGATGCGGCTGGCGTTCGGGAATGTCTCGTCCGCCTCGGACGAGGACGGAACCCTCCGGCATGCCTACGTCTTGGATGCCTTCACGAACATCAGCTTCAGTATGTTGAATCGTCGTTTCCTGCTCGATGGGGATTTTCGCGTCGTCCGGGGCGATTGGCCGTGCATATGGGACATAGGTGGCTCCTCCTGCTCGCTTGTGGACGTCCGTTGGGTGGAACGCTACCAGTTGGCCCCTTACGGTCTTGGATTCCCATTGGCCTTCGCCGATGGGGTCGCGGAGCAACAGGCGGGGTTCGCGTGGCGCAACGCCACCGGGAGGGTCCGGGAGATCCGCGGAGGCTTTGAAGTCGAGTTCGAGGCCTCGGACCTCAAGGGGATGGCAGCGTCAGGCCTTTCGGGCTCTCCTCTCGTCTACACGGATGGCCGCGCGCTTCCGGACCGCATCGTCCTGCATAACAGAAAGAACCTGGAACTGGTGGAGTACCACGAGGGACCTCCGCTTCCAGCCATCGAACCCTGGCCACCGCGGACCGTTCCGGCCGCCCGCGACATCGGACCCTGGACCTATTTCCCGGGCGACGGCGACGACCCCTTCGAGGTCGGCATCACGCACCGCGAAGCCGTGGACGCCCTGCGGGCGCACTCTTCCCAGCTCGATGCTTGGCTTCAGGGGGAGGGGTGCCTCCTCATCTACGGTTCCACGAGACCTGTCGAATGGTCGACCGACCCGCTGTCCCTGGTCACGACCACCGTCGCTACCTTCGACGTGGTGGCGAGGCCCAAAGAGGGACAAGCCATGTATTGGCGCTTCCGCCACGAACAGTCCCCACTGGAATCCAAGTACACGTTCGAGGAGCCCGAGAGCATCAACATCGAGAAGCCCTGCCGTGAAGTCGAGACTGCCCTCCCGGGAAACGTCACCGCAGGTGAATTCCTGTCCAGGCTGCAGGACCCTTCCCTCGCCGTGCGCGTCAAGGGGTTCGCCTTCGTGTGCGATTCCGAGTCCGGAAGCGTTGCCTCGGATCTTGCCCCCTGCCATTTCCACGCCGACCTCGAGAAGCAGCAGCAGACCTTCGGCCTCAACCACATCATCACCCTAAGCAGCAGAACGGGGTGGTGGAACTCGCTCCACGCGCCGCCTGAAGTCGTGGAAAGGTTCGACCGGTAGGTCAGACGACCTGGACCCCGTCCGGCTGTGAATGCACAGCCGGAAGGTCCGCTCGGCGCTTCGCGCCTCGCTGTCCACCTGCTCTTCGGCCTTCGGCCTCAGACCACTTGGACCTCATCTATCTCGTGGTGCCGCTTCGCGATGTGGCGGATGGAGGCGATGTTGCGCCCCGCCTTGCCGATGGCCTTGCCCTTGTCCTTGGCCTCGACCTCGACGATGGCGCGCACCTTGACGGGCGTCGGGTTGCCGTCGGGGCCGACGGCGCCGCCGGTGGTCTCGAGGCGGATGGTGGCGACGTCGTAGGGCTTGAACAGGTTGCGGATGAAGACCTGCTTGTCGTCGTCCCACTCCACGAACTTGACGTCCTTTTTGAGGAGCTCGCGCATCATCTCGAGGTTCTTGGCCTCCTTGCCGAGCGCCTGGCCGAGGTGGCCCTTCTCGGTGATGAAGACGATGCGCTCCCCCTCGTCCACGGCGTCCTTGATGCGGGCGCGGAGGCGCTTCTCGGCCTCGGTGATGAGGCCGATCGCCTCCATGGAGAGATTCACGTCGGTCATCGCATCGCCTACTTGGCGAGCGCCAGGACGTCGGACTCTCCGACGTCGAGGACCGCGAGGGCGGAGATGGCGAAGGGCTTGCCGCACGCCGGGCCAAGCTGCGTGCCCATGCCGTCGAAGTCGTAGACGGGGATGCGCTTCTTGGCGGCGGCGGAGCGGATGTCCGCGCCGTGCGGGGCGTTCTGGGAGAGGACCACCATCTTGGCCTCCCCGCGTTCGACCGCCTTGGCGGTCTGGTCGGCTCCGAGGAGGACCTTTCCGGTGGCGATGACGGTTCTCAGGCTGCGTTGCACGTCCATGGTGTTCAGGCCTCCTTGTTGGCGGCGGCGTCCTCGGCCGGGGCCTCGGGCGCCTCCTCGGGGGTCTCTCCGGGGACGAGCTCCGGCTCGGCGGAGCCCGCCTCGAAGGATAGGGAGCCGTCCTCGCTGCGCGCCGGCATGGTGTTCACCGGGGCGGGCATGGTCTTCACGAGCTTCGAGAGCTTGCCCATGTCCATGGCGAGCCGCACGGCGCCCGTGCCGAGGTTGACCGGCTGGCCGACGATGATGTTCTCGGCCACACCGTTGAGGGGGTCCACCTCGCCGCTCATGCCGGCGGCCAGGAGGTGGTCCACGGTGATCTCGAAGGCGGCGCGCGCCAGGATGGAGGACTTCTGGCCCGAGACGCCCTGGCGCCCGATGGCCTTGACCTCGCCGTCGGCGGTCATGACGTCGGAGACCAGCATGAGGTGCCGAAGGTCCACCTGGAGGCCCTGGCCCTTGAGGGTGCCGTAGGACTCGTCCATGACGGCCTGGCGGGCCGCCTCGATGCCGAGCTCCTCCTGGATCTGCAGGATGTCGTTGGTGCGGACGCGGCGGTGCTCGACGCCGTCGATGTCGAGGACCTCCTTGAGGTTGGAGCCCTCGGTGTAGAGGATGTAGCCGCCCTCCGCCTCGTCCTTGCGGATGACCAGGCGGGTGATGCCGTCGATGCCCTTGACCTTCTGGCGCTTGAGGTCCTCGACCGCGCGCTGCAGGTTCTTGAAGTTGGGTTCGCCGAGGGTGACCTCGATGTGGCCGACCGCCTTCTTGCCGGTGGGCTCGACGTACTTCGACGTGATGCGGCGCACCGAGGCGACCGCGGCCACGACGTCGTCGATGGCGATGTCCTTCTCGCCCATCTTCTCGAGGTCGGGGAGGATCTTGACCTGGAGCGTGCCGAGATCGGACTCGACGGCGGCGATGTCCTTGAGGAGCGTCATCTCGATGCGGTTGGCGATCTTGGTCGCCTTGTCGCGGTCGTTCTTGACGTTCTCCTTGAGGAAGAGGGTCATGGTCGGCGTGGACGGCGTGCGCCGGGCGTCCACGATCTCGATGAGGCGCGGCAGGCCGAGGGTGACGTTGATCTCCGCCACACCGGCGAAGTGGAAGGTGCGCATCGTCATCTGCGTGCCGGGCTCGCCGATGGACTGGGCGCCGACGATGCCGGCCGCCTCGGTGGGGTCGATGCGGGCCTTCTCGTACTCGGCGCTCGCGATGTCGGAGGCGATCTTGAGCTGGGCGTCGCTGAAAGAGCGGGCGAGGCCGCCGTCCACGACCTTGCGGACGACCGCCTGCGGCAGGGTCCTGCCCTGGCCGGCGAGGTGCTTGGCCACCATGTCGTCCTTCTTGAGGAGCTCCGCGGCGCGGGTCTCGGCGCGCTTGACGTAGACCTCGTAGTCGCGGTCGTCCTCGGCTGTCTTGCGGGTGGTGCGGCGGGCCGCGGCCTCGCGCTTGCCCTTGGAGAGCTTGAGGAGGATCTCCTCGACCTCGTTGCCGGTGAAGCCCTTCTCCATGAACTCCTTCTTGGTGGCCGACTTGGCGTCGGTCACGGTGAAGTGCTCGGCGAGGCGGGTCGCGGTGTCGCGGTCGAGGCCGTAGGTCTTCTCGAACGACTTGATGGTCTGCGGGTTCACCATGTCACTTGCCTCCCTTCTTGCCGCCGCGCCGCTCGACCTCGGCGAAGAGCTGGTCGTAGTCCACCGCGTCGCCGCCGGCACTCCGGGACGGGTCCACGCCGTCCTCGCCGTAGGTGAACTGGATGACGGTGCCCGCGGTGTTGCGGACCGAGCCGTCCTGTGCGACCTTGAGGTCCTCGAGGGCGTTGATGAGGCGGCGCTGCATGTAGCCGGAGCGGCTGGTGCGCACGGCGGTGTCCACCAGGCCCTCGCGGCCACCCATGGAGTGGAAGAAGTACTCCGTCGGGTTGAGGCCGGTCTTGTAGGAGGCGCCGACGAAGCCCTTGGCCTCGGCGCCGAGGTCGCCCCACTTGAAGTGCGGCAGGGTGCGCTTCTGGTAGCCGCGGTGGATGCGCTTGCCGCGGACGGCCTGCTGGCCCACCAGGCCGGCCATCTGCGACAGGTTGAGCATGCTGCCACGGGCGCCGCAGCGGGCCATCAGGACCGCCGAGTTGCCCATGCCGACGAACTTGGAGACGATCTCACCGGCGGCGTCACGGGCCTGGCCGGTCTCGCGCATGATCTCCATCTCGAGCGTCTCCTCGACGCTGCGGCCGGGGAGGACCTGGAGGTCGCCCTTGGTGTAGTGCTTGACGAGCTGCGCCACGCGCTCGTGGGTCTCCTTGACCTTCTTGTTGATCTCGTCGCGCGCCTCCTGCGGGATGTCCTCGTCGTCGATGGAGGTCGAGAAGCCGCGGAGCGTCAGGTAGCCGTTCCCGAGCTTGGTGACCTTGTCGAGGAAGGCGCGGGCGGCCTCGTTGCCGTGCCGGCGGGCGATGTGGTCGAGGAGCTTGCCCTTGAAGGCGGCGATGGAGCGCTCGTCGATGCCCCCCGCGACCAGCTTGGAGTCCACGATGTCGACCCAGAAGTCGTTCTCCGGCAGGCGCGCCTCCTTCTCCTTCATGCCGGACACGCACGCGGCGGCGCGGTAGCTCAGGTTGATGCCGGGCGGCAGCAGGGTGCTGAAGAGGTCGCGGCCGTAGACGTAGCGCCGGGTCTCGCCTCGCTCGTCGGGCTCCTCGTGGATGGGCGGGCTCTGGCCCTTGAAGCCGACGCGGGCGAGGACCTGGGTGGCGTCCTCGAGCTCGAGCTTGGGGTTCTTCCACGTCAGCAGGAAGTTGCCGCTGATGTGGTCGTGGATGGCGCCGATGATGGGGCCCCCGAAGCGCGGCGAGCGGATGTTCTCCTGCACCTTCATGAGGATCTCGGCCTCGGCGCGGGCCTCCTCGCCCTGGAGGACGTGGAGGTTCATCTCGTCGCCGTCGAAGTCGGCGTTGTAGGGCGGGCAGCACGGCAGGTTGAAGCGGAACGTCTTCCCAGGCATGACGCGCACGGTGTGCGCCATCATGCTCATGCGGTGCAGCGTCGGCTGCCGGTTGAACAGGACGACGTCGCCGTCGTCGAGCTGGCGCTCCACGATGGACCCGAGTTCGAGGCGCTTGGCGACCTCGTCGGCGTTCTTGTCGGTGACCTTGACGCGGCGGCCGTCGGGGCGGATGACGTAGTTGACGCCGGGCACGTAGAGGACGCCGTCCGGGACCTTGGGGACCGGGCCCCGCAGGATCATCTCCATGCAGTAGGAGAAGTTCGCTGGCGTCACGCGGATGGGGACGGTGAGCTCCTGGGCGCACTCCATGGGGACGCCGACCTCGTTGATGGAGAGGTTGGGGTCGGGGCTGATGACGGTGCGGGCCGAGAAGTTGACGCGCTTCCCCGACAGGTTGCTGCGGAAGCGCCCCTCCTTGCCCTTGAGGCGCTGGCTGATGGTCTTGAGGGGCCGGCCGGAGCGGTGGCGCGCCGGCGGGATGCCGGCGGTCTGGTTGTCGAAGTACGTCGTGATGTGGTACTGGAGGAGTTCCCACAGGTCCTCGACGATGAGCTGGGGGGCGCCGGCGTCGCGGTTCTCCTGCAGCCGCTGGTTGATGCGGATGACGTCCACCAGCTTGTGGGTGAGGTCGTCCTCCGAGCGCTCGCCCGACTCCAGGGTGATCGAGGGGCGCATCGTCACCGGCGGCACGGGGAGGACCGTGAGGACCATCCACTCGGGGCGGCAGACGTTGGGGTTGAGCCCAAGCAGGGCGAGGTCCTCGTTGGGGACCTTCTCGAGCCACTCGCGGACCTCGGACGGCGTCATCTTGTGGCCGTTCTCGCGGAAGGTGGTGGGCTTGTCGACGTCGATGTTGCCGTGCTCGCGGCCGCAGTGGGGGCAGACGGTGACGTTGCTGGCCTCCTTGGCGACGCGCTTGGCGAGGAGGGCGGTGTCCTTCTCCTCCCCGAGGTAGGTCTTGAGGACCTTGTCGAAGTCCTGCCGGACGCGCTCGGTGAACAGCAGCCGGCCGCAGCCACGGCAGCTCGAGCGCAGGATGTCGCGCACCACGCGGACGAAGCCGACGTGGATGACCGGCATGGCGAGGTCGATGTGCCCGAAGTGGCCGGGGCAGTCGCCGACCTTCTGGCCGCAGGTCTTGCACCGCAGGCCCGGCTCGATGACCCCGAGGCGGGGGTCCATGAGGCCCATCTCGATGGGGAAGCCGTCGTCGTCGTAGGTGTCGGCGGTGATGACCTTGGTCGCCGA
>DATDQC010000100.1:0-2469 GCA_035292455.1 Thermoplasmatota archaeon | reverse complement strand
AGCCCGACACCGACGGCGACGGCCTGGAGGACGGCTTCGAGTGGGACCACCAACTGAGTCCCCTGGTGGCCGACGACGACCCCGACCGCGACGGCGTCAGCAACGCCGACGAGCTCGCCGACGGGACCGACCCACTCACCTCGAACGTCCAGGAGGGCTGGGTGGAACGCTACCCGCTCCTCGCCGCCATCGGGCTGGTGGCCTGGGTGCTCCTCATCGCCGTGGTCGTGCTGGCCCTGCGCCGCCGCCAGCCTCCGGAAGGCGAGACGGTGGTCGCCACCGGATCGGGCGACGCCCCCGCGGCCGCCGCGCCGGCCAACACGGGTCCCGCACCGGGGTTCATGGCCCCGGGGTACCTGACGCACGGACTCACCGAGGCGCAGATCGCCGAGGCCTACAAGCGCTACGAGGAGCGCGAGCGACGCTACCAGGCGTACCGGACGCAGGGCAAACGCGCCACGCGCGGCCAACGGTAGCGCCGCGACGAGCGTGCGCCGACCTGGCCACGGATTACGCAGATTTCGCAGATTGCCCATCCGGTTGTCCTCTGTGAAATCTGCGTAATCTGCGGCTTGGCGGGAGCCGAAAATAGCCGATTCCGAGGTAAGGAAGGCGAGACTGGCTCTAGAGCGCCTTCGTCTCCGCCACGACCTTGGCGATGATGGCGTCCACCTCGCCGACGTAGTTCCTGGGGTCGAGCGCCTTCTCGACCCCTTTCTTGCCGAGCGCCTTGACGATGGCGGGGGTGGCGAGGCAGGCGTCGCGGTAGTGGCCGTGCTTCGCGATGGTCTTCATGGCGGCCTGGCGCGAGAGTTCGTGCGCTTCCTGGCGGCCCATCCCGGATTCGGTGAGGGTGATCATGAGCGACTCCGCCATCATGAGGCCTTGGGCGCGCCCGAGGTTCTCCCTCATGCGGGCCGGGAAGACCCGCAGCGTCTCGAACACCTTGGCGAGCTGGTGGAGGGAGTGGTCCACCAGGATGAACACCGTGGGGTGGATGAACCGCTCGGGAGCCGAGTTGGCGAGGTCGCGCTCGTTCCACTGCACGGCGTTCTCCCACACCGGCACCAAGTGGGCGCGGGCGTAGCGGGCAAGCCCGGTGACCTGCTCCGAGACGATGGGGTTCTGCTTCTGGGGCATGGTGGAGGAGCCGACCTGTTTCTTGGCGTCGAACCCCTCCGCGACCTCGCCGATCTCGGTGCGCTGGAGGGTGCGCACCTCGGTGGCGAACTTCTCAAGGCTGGTGGCGACGTTGGCGAGGAAGGAGAAGAGCTCGACGTAGCGGTCGCGCTGGACGATCTGCGTCGAGGCGGTGACCGGGGCGAGGCCAAGCCGCTTGCAGACCAGCTCCTGGACCTGCATCCCCTTGCCGCGGAAGGCGGCCATGGTCCCGGTGGCGCCGCTCATCTTGCCGACGAGGACGCGCTTCTCGAGCTCGGCGAGGCGCTCGAGGTGGCGCCCGACCTCGCTGGCGTAGACCGCCATCTTGAGGCCGAAGGTGATGGGCACTGCGGCCTGGCCGTGGGTGCGGCCGAGCATCGGGGTGCGGCGGTGCTTCTTGGCGAGCGCCAGGAGGGCCTTGAGGAGGCGCCGCAGCCCGGTCCGGACCTGCTTGAGGCCATCGCCAAACTGCAGGCTGTTGGCGGTGTCGATGGTGTCGTAGCTGGTGGCGCCGAGGTGGACGAAGCGACCGGCGTCCCCCGCCTGCTCGGCCAGCGCCTTCACCACCGCCATGAGGTCGTGCTTGATCTCCGCCTCGATGGCCTTGACGCGCTCGGGGGTCACCTTCTTCGACGCGGCGGCCTTGGCGATGCGGGCCGCCGCGAGCTTGGGGATGGTGCCGAGTTCGGAGTGCGCCCACGCCAGCGCCGACTCGACCTCCAGGAGGTACCGCAGCCTCGCCGTCTCGGTCCAGACCGCCTTCATCTCGGCGCGCCCGTAGCGGTGCTCCAGGGGGCTGACGGCGTCCACGCCCGGGGGACGGCGCCGGCCTTCATCAGCCCGTCGGAGCGACGTAGAAGGAGAGGGTGAGGGCGCGGTGGGGGCAGCCGTCGAAGCCGAAGCCGTCGTGCCAGACCGCAAGGGGTCCGCCGTCGAGGTAGAGGGCCGCGACCGGCCAGGGATCCGCCTCGCTCCACTGCAGGCCGATGGTCTCGTTGCCCTGGGTGAGGCGCAGCAGGCCATCCTCGGTGCACGAGACCTCGGTGGGGAACGCGGTGAAGCCGCCCGTCGTGGTGCCGGCACGGAGGGCATAGGGCACGCCGGGGGGCGAGACCTCCTCGGTCGCCTGGCCGTAGTTGGTGTTCGAAGGGGCGCCGCCCGGCCGGGTGTGGGGGTAGGTGTCCTCGACCACCTGGAGCGGGTGCATCTCGAAGTCGGCGGGAGCGCGATCGGCGCCAAGGAGGACGTTCCCAGCCAAGGCGTACGCCACATAGGTTCCTTCCTCGTCCACGGCGACCCGCGCCTCCT
>DATDQC010000099.1:0-3342 GCA_035292455.1 Thermoplasmatota archaeon | reverse complement strand
GAGGACATGGCCTTCAGGTCGGACGGAGAGGGGATCTTTATAAATCATGTGCGACCGCCACCGCGCCAAGCCGGCCCTGGAGGCCTGACCTGGAGCCGGGGGCTTTGCACCTAAAGGTCGCGGCCGTTGCGCCGCCCGCCGCCGAAACCGCAGATTACGCAGATTCCACAGATTACCCGTCCCGTCGAATCTGCGCAATCTGTGAGATCGTCCGGTGCTCCGCACCGGAGCCAAGGCCACCTTGCCTCCGGGCAAGCCGGCCCATCTGCGACCCGGAGGGGGTTTTGGGTGCAAAGCCGGTGCCGGGTGAACCGCTAAGAAGGAGCCTCACTTGGGCGCGCCTGGCATGAGCGAGGCGCCGGGCCCGCAGTTGGAGAAGTGGTCGGTGCATCTCGAGGAGCGCGTCGCCGCCGACCTCGCCGCCAAGCCCATCGCGTTCTCGGGGGACGGCAAACGCGAGGTGTGGTCCATCGACACCCCGCCCCCCTACCCCTCCGGCAAGTGGCACATCGGGGCGGTCGCAGGATACAGCCTCATCGACATCATCGCCCGCGCCAAGCGGATGGAGGGCTTCGACGTCCTCTTCCCGTGGGGGGTGGACCGCAACGGCATCAACATCGAGCTCGCGGTGGAGAAGAAGGCCAACAAGCGCATGCAGGAGTGGGAGGGCGGCCGCGCCGCCTTCAACGAGGCGTGCGCGAGGGAGATTGCGGTCTTCTCCGACGACATGAAGCGCATCGCGCGCCGCGTCGGCCTCTCCTGCGACTACGACGGCCCCCTCAGTTACGCCACCGACTCGCCGGAGTACCGCGCCTTCAGCCAGGCCCGCTTCCTGGAGCTGTTCGAGAAGGGGCTCATCGTCGAGGACCTCCGCCCCAACCCCTACGACCCGCGGCTCCAGACCGCCATCGCCGACGCCGACATCCACTACGAGGAGCGCAAGACGCGCCTCAACGATGTCCGGTGGAGCGTGAAGGAGACCGGCGAGTCCATCAGCATCTCGACGACGCGCCCCGAACTCATCTGCGCCTGCCGCGCCGTCCTCGTCCACCCCGACAACGCCACCACCAAACACCTCGTCGGCAGGCACGCGGTCCTTCCGGCCGGCGTCCACGGTCGTGGCGGCGACGACACGGTCCCTATCCTTGCCCACCCGCACGTCAAGACCGACTTCGGCTCTGGCATCATGATGGTGTGCAGCTACGGCGACCAGGCCGACGTCGGCCTCTTCCGCGAATTGCATCTCGAACCCATCGCCGCCATCGGCATGGACGGCAGGATGACGGCCGTGGCCGGGCCGCTCGCCGGACTCAAGGTGGAGGAGGCCCGGAAGAAGGCCATCGAGCTGCTGGAGGCTGCCGGCCTGCTCGCCAGCCACAAGGAGGTGGACCAGAAGTTCCCCAAGTCGGAGCGCTCCGGCGCCGCGGTCGAGATCATCCTCCTCAAGGAGTGGTACGTCAAGCAGACCGGCTTCCAGGACGACCTCCGGAAGGTGGCGGCGCAGATGGAGTTCCATCCGCCCAAGCACCGGCAGCTTCTGCTGGACTGGATCGACACCGTGACCATTGACTGGCCGGTTTCGCGGCGGCGCTGGTACCACACCGAGATTCCGTTGTGGGAACTGCGGCTCGAGGACTCCGACGAACCAACCCTGTTGCGAAAGGTGTTCGGGACGCCTGCCTCGGCCTGCAAGTTCTACGGAAGCGGCCGGCACGAGCGCGTATTGGTCGTCCCTCCTGTTAATTTGGCCAAGCCTGCCTACTACCAACCTTGGCGAGAGGCGCCGCCTTCATCCTCTAGACTATTTTGCCGCGGGTGCCGCAATGACCTGGGCGGCTTGGAAAGTCTCCTTGCCAACCGAGACAGGGATGGCGTTCCTCCCTTCGAGTTGCATGGCGAGACCAAGGTCTTCGACACCTGGATGGACTCCTCGGTCTCCAACCTCTTCATCCTCCGCAACTTCCGCGGCACGCCGTGGGGCAAGGGCCACGTCTGCTCCGTCCGGCCGCAGGGGCGCGACATCGTGCGCACCTGGCTCTACTACACCGCCCTCAAGTCCTGGCTGCTCCGGGGCGAGAAGCCGTTCGAGCACTGCTGGATCACCGGCCTCGGGATGGACAAGCAGGGGCGCAAGATGTCGAAGTCGCTGGGGAACGTCGTGGACCCCGACGAAGTCGTCGGCAAGGTCGGCGCCGACGCCTTCCGCCTCTGGGTCGCAGGGGAGTCCACGGTCGGCGACGACTTCCGCATCAACGAGGAGAAGATTCAGGGGGCCGGGAAGTTCTTGCAAAAACTCGCCAATGTGGCGGCCTTCGTCGGCCGGATGAAGCAGCCCGCCTCCCGGCCGGCGAAGCTCCGCCCGGCGGACGAGTGGATCCTCGGCGAGCTCGACTCGGTCGTGGCCGGTGCGGTGGCCGGGTACCAGGGGCTCGACTTCTTCACCCCCGCCAACCAGGTGCGCTCCTTCGTCTGGAACACCTTCGCGCCGCACTACCTCGAGATGGTGAAGGGTCGCGCCTACGCCGGCGACGAGGCGGCGTGCTGGACCCTGCACCACGTCCTGCGGACCGCCCTCCTCCTTCTGGCCCCGGTCTGCCCCTTCTCGACCCACTACTACGCCGAGAACGTCTATGGCCTCGACGTCCACCGCGCCGCGTTCCCGGCGCCGCTTGGCGTCGCCGCCGACCCGGCGCGCACCGAGGCCATCGTCGGCTTCAACAGCAAGGTCTGGAAAGCCAAGCAGGACCAGGGCCTCAGCCTCGGCGCCCCCATCCAAGGCGTCGCGGTCCCGCCGGAGCTCGCCGGCATGAAGGACGAGCTCGTCGAGATGCACAAGCTGGCCTGACCATGGCCGACGCGCGCGTCCGCAACGGCCTCCTCCTCGGCTTCGCCGCCTACGCCTCGTGGGGGCTCCTCTCCCCCGTCGGCAAGCGCCTCCTCCTCGACTTCGACCCGCTGGCGCAGAACGCGGTGCGCTTCGTCCTCGCCACCGCCATCCTCCTCCCCATCCTCGGCCTCGCCGCCTTCCGCGACGGGCTTCGGCTCCTGCGCCGCCGCGAGATCGTCGTCCTCAACCTGGTTTCGCACATCAGCCTCACGATGTTCATCTACAGCCTCCGCGACCTCGAACCGGCCCACGCCACGCTCGCCTTCTACTCCGCCCCGCTGTGGACCGCCCTCCTCGCCCGCGCCATGCTCCAAGAGCGCGTGGGGGCCCTCTTCTTTCCCGCCTCCGCCGGTCTCCTTGCGGGCGGCTACCTCGCCCTCTTCGGCTGGGCGGCCCCGGGCGCTGTGGACAACCTGGGCCTCCTCATCGGCATCCTCTCCGCCGGGGTGTGGGGC
>DATDQC010000098.1:0-3622 GCA_035292455.1 Thermoplasmatota archaeon | reverse complement strand
CCCAGGTGACCTGGAGGACGGCCGACTCGTACTGGGCGACGTCGCCGGTCACCATCTCGCCAAACTCGCAGCGCATGATTTGTGTCACCGCCACCGTGCTGGTGACCGTGCCGTCGCAGGAGCCGGTGGCCGGCTCGAGGTCGCCAGAGCCACCGCCTCCCGAGCCACTCGTGGTGCTGGATCCGCCGGGGCCGCCGTCGTCGGAGCCGCCGCCGGAGCAGCCGGCAAGGAACAGGGCAGTCAGCAGCGCGGCAAAGAGGACGGGGGTGGCACGGGCCATGCGACCGGGTCAACCTGGCGGCGGATTAAGCCTAGCGGTCGCCTGGGGCGGACCGCCGGAAGTCGGGCTTCCGCCTGGCGAAGAAGGCGTCCCGCCCCTCGGCGTGTTCGAGCGTCAGGAAGGCCGCGGCCTGCAGCCTGGCCTCGCGGTCGAGCGCCGCGCCGAGCGGGGCGTCGAGGTTGAGGTGGAGCGCCTGCTTGGCAAGCGCGAACGTCGCCGCGGGACCCTCGGCGAGGGCGGCGGCGAGGGTGCGCACCTCCCCCTCGACGAGGCCCTTCTGGACGGCGCGGAGGATGAGCCCCCACTCCACCGCCTGCTTGGCGGTGAAGGGTGCTCCGGTCCAGGTGAGGTGCTTGGCCTTCTGGAGGCCGACGACGCGGGGAAGGAGCCAGGTCCCCCCGGTGTCCGGGATGAGGCCGACGTGCCGAAACGACAGGGCGAAGGTCGCCTCCTCGGCGGCGACGGTGAGGTCGCACTGGAAGGCGAGGATGGCGCCGGCGCCGTAGGCGTTCCCCTGCACCGCGCAGAGCACCGGTTTGGGAAGGTCGTGGAGGAGCGTCACGACTCGGTTGAGGCCGCCCCGCAGCCGCTCCAGGGTGGCCTGGGCGTCGCCGGCGAACTCCTTCATGACCTGGATGTCGCCGCCGCCGGAGAAGGTGTCCCCTTCTGCGCGGAGGACGACGACCCGCACCGCGGCGTCGTCGCGGGCGCGCTCCAGGGCCTCGGCCAGAAGCCCGAGGGTCACGAGGTCGAGGGCGTTCTTCTTCTCCGGCCGCGCGAGGGTCAGGGTGAGGATGCCGACCTCGTCGAGCCCGCTCTTCAGGGGGACGTCCTTCGGGTCCTTCACGCCCTGGGTGTCCTTCACAGGGCGCGATGGGGGCCCGGCTTCAAGGCCGTGGCGGTGCCGAAACCGTGCAGGGCGCCCTGCACGATGCGGGTGAGGTAGACGTTGGTCTCCAGCACCGACCAGTAGGGGATGCGCTCCTTGAGTTCCTCGACGGCGGCGACGTAGAGGCCGTAGGTGTCGGGGTCGCGCACCTTGACGAAGGGCATCGGGACCCCGAGCCGCTCCAGTCCCTTGCAGCTCTCGGCGTCGTAGATGGGGTAGGCGTGGTGGATGAAGTGGAGGTGGTGGCTGAGGCTCCGAAGGTCGAGCCCGGCGACGGCCCTGAGCGACGAGAAGGGGCGCGCCTCGGGGTAGCGGAGGGCGTCGAGGAGCCGGAGCGCCTCCTCGCGCGAGCCGGCGTTCCACGAGGGATGCGGCAGACCGAAGGCGGCCTCGACGGCGTCGAAGTGGTCCGGCTTCAGGGGGTGGTGGACGCGGTAGAGGAGCGACTGGTAGGCTTCATGGACCGGGGCCTGGGCCTGGCGGTAGAGACGGGGGACATCCTGGAAGAAGGCGTGCAGGGCAGCCGGGTCGAAGTCGAACAAAGGTCGGTTGCTAGGGCTCAGGTACGCACCCCCTCATCCGCAGATTTCGCAGATTGACCATTCTACGTCGGCGGAGAGGTGCGGGAGACGTTGCAACTCCGAAATCTGCGCAATCTGCGTAATCTGCGGTTTCCCACACGAAGTCTCGACCGCCCTACGCCGCCTTTGCCGAGATCCATTCCTTCTTGAAGCACTCCGCGAGCACCGCGTTGTCCTCCTTCGTGGGAAGGACCGAGGCGAGGTAGCCGTCGTAGGAGCCCTTGCCCTTCCACGGCTGCCCCTCGACGGTCCACTCCTCCCCCGCGTGCTCGCCGATGGCGCGGTGGAACCTGACGTCGGGGACGACGAGTCGGGGCTGGCCTGGGGAGACGAGCTTGTTGCAGAGCTCGACCTCGCGGACGATCTCAGCCCGGTAGAGCTCGCGGTTGTAGGAGTTGAGGCCGTGCTTGTCCTTGACCTCCTCATCCTGGAGGTCCTCGTCGTAGCGCCCCTTGATGCCCCAGACGTAGGCCCACTCGGAGGAGGTGGAGCCGTCCTTCCCGAAGAGGTCGAAGGCGGTGGGGATCCAGCGGTTGAAGGCGCGCTGCAAGACCGGCAGCGGCACGACGCCCGCCTTGACGATGCGCCGGAGGCCGTTCGAGCCGGTGCCGAGGTGGAAGGACTCCTCCTTCAGCATCGGCCCCATCGAGGCGGCGAGCGGCTTGAAGGCGGAGTGCGAGAGCATCTTGAGCTGGTACTTGCCGTCGCGGTCCACGAACTGGGTGAAGACGAAGAAGTCGAGCCAGTTCTTGGTGGGCTCGTTGAAGGAGCCGAGGAGGCGGGTCTGGTCGTTGGCGTTGCGCTGCAGCAGTTTCTGGGCCTCGCGCGCCCCTTCTTTCCCGAAGTGGGTCATGAGGAGGTGGCACATCTGCCAGCCGTGGCGCTGCTCCTCCGCCATGATTCGGAGCGCCGACTTGCGGTCGTACTCCGTGGGGGCGGACGTGAGGAGGTGGCGCTGCTGCTCGACGGAGGCGAACTCGGTGTCCCCCTGCACGGTGATGAGATGCAGCAGGGCGTCGCGGATGTTCTGGTGCGGAATCTGCAGCGGCCGCTCCCACTTGGGCTTGCCCTTGAAGTCCCCAAACTCGATCTGGGGCTTGACGTTCTCGAAGTCGTACTTGGCCTCGAACCTGTAGTCCCCGAGCCATGCGGTGTCGAAGCCGACCTTCCTCTGCCACTCCCCGAACTCTGCCACCCAGTCGTCGAACGTGGAGGGGAGGGAGGCGGTCTGGGCCATTGATACGGGTTAGATGACCGGGTTTATGAGGGGTTTGGGCGGCCGCGCCCCCAATGATCCTCGCCGCGGGTCAAGACTTGTAGCCGTGTAGGAGGCATCTGAGAACGTCCTTGGCGGCGCATCGGCAACTCCTTGGCAAGAGGCTGGCACCCCGACCGTTGGGTCATAGCACTCGATAAGCTGCCACGAGAAACAAGCAAAACGCGGAAGCTACCCACAGGAAGAGCGCGCCGTAACGCATCCGCTTCAATTTGAGCAGGCTCGGCTGACGTTTGCGCTCATCCGAAGCCCATCCGCTGAAGGTTTCCTTGGCCTTCTGATTGGATGTCAATTCCGCCTTCGATTGAGCCTCCAACTCCCAGTAACGATAGTAAGAACGGTGTTCCCAGAGAAACGAGTGTAAGATTGCCAACAGCAAACTTAGGAACGCCAACGTAAGCCCGACAATGAAAACTGGAGCGATGCGTCCATTGGTCAATCCGCTGGTTAATTCCATCCAATCTGCTTACTTCCCCTTGAACTGCGCCACCCGCTTGTCCACGTAGGCCGCGATGCCCTCCTTGGCGTCGCCGCTCGCGAAGAGCTTGGCCTGCAGCTCGCGCTCGATGGCGAGGCCGTACTCGAGGGGGACCTCG
>DATDQC010000097.1:0-4989 GCA_035292455.1 Thermoplasmatota archaeon | reverse complement strand
ACCGACGAGGCGAGCGACGATGGGCTCGTGCACTGGGTCGCCGGGGCCAGGCCCCCCGCCAACCCGTGGCCGGGGGACAACCCCTACTGCTTCGGCTGCTGGACCTCGCCGGTTCCGCTCAGCCTCGCCCCGCAGCCGGTGGCCTTCATCGGCTACGGCGCGGTGAACAACGAGACGGTGGCGCACGCCGCCGCCGTCCTCGCCGGACTGGAGCCGATGCCGGAGCGCCCCGACGAGGACGCTTTCTTCGCCGCCGACAGGGTGGTGCGCGGCGCCACCGGCTGACTTCGGCGACCACCCGTAAGGCTTTGTCGCCCTCCCCGGTCGGCGACACCGTGGCCACCACCTTCGCGGGACGCATCCTGCTTCGCGACCGGGTCGTGGACGGCTTCGTCGAGGTCGAGGGGGGCCGCGTCGTCGCTTCGGGCGAAGGGGAATCACCCGCGAAGCCCACGGCGCGCGGCTGGATCGTCCCCAGCCCGGTGAACGCCCACACCCACGTCGGCGACGCGTTCCTGCGGGACCGCAAGGACAAGCCGGCAAACGTGAAGGAACTGGTCGGCCCCGGCGGCTGGAAGCACCGCAACCTGGCCGCCGCGGCCCCCGACGAGGTGCGAGCCGGCATCCGCCGCTACGCCGGCGAGATGGCGGCCGTCGGGACCCGTGGCTTCCTCGATTTCCGCGAGGGCGGCCTCGAAGGGATCCGTCTGCTTCGCGGCCTCGCCAAGGAGCTGCCCATTCCCGCCGTGGCGTTCGGCCGGCCCAAGGCGTACGGCTTCGAGGAGCGCGAGGCCGAGGCCCTGCTTGCCGAGGCGGACGGCATCGGGCTCTCCGGGGTGCGCGACTTCAAGGCCGCCGACCTCGAGGCGTGGGCCGAGGCGTGCCACGACGCCGACAAGCCGCTCGCCCTCCACGCCAGCGAGGACCGCGGCGACGACGTAGAGGCGGTGCTGGCACTTGAGCCGGCCTTCGTCATCCACATGGTGCAGGCGAGCGACGAGGAACTGGAGGAGTTGGCGCAGGCCAAGGTCCCCGTGGCGGTGGCCCCGCGCTCCAACGCCTTCTTCGGCTACAGGACCCCGGTGGACCGCATGCTCGCCGCCGGCTGCACCGTCGCGGTGGGCACCGACAACGGGATGCTCAACGACGGCAATCTCCTCAAGGACCTGGCGCAGCTTCGCGCCTGGCACTCCCGCATCCCGCTCGAGGAGCTGCTGCGGATGGCCACCTTCGCGCCGCGCGCCATGCTCGACGAGCCGGCGCCGGGGATGCCCAAGCCCGGCCAGCCGGCGGACCTGGTGGTGCTGCCGGAGGAGCCGCTCCCGCCCGTCGGACAGGGCAAGCCGTCGCTCGGCGTGCGGGTGGCTTGAGGGCGTTCCCCCACCCCTTTAAACGCGCCCCGCTTGGACGCCCCGTGGCCGACCCCACCGACGCCGTCCTGGAGCTCGCGAAGCGGCGCGGCTTCCTGTGGCCCGCGTTCGACGTCTACGGCGGGGCGGCCGGGTTCTACGACTACGGGCCGCTTGGCGCCGCGATGAAGGCGCGCTTCGAGGCGCTGTGGCGGCGCGTCTTCGTCACCACCGAGGCGACACCGATGGTGGAGATCTTCTGCCCCCGCGTCACCCCCGAATCGGTCCTGGTCGCCTCCGGCCACGTCGCCGAGTTCACCGACCTCGTCGTGAAGTGCGGCAAGGGGCACCCGAGCCGCGCCGACCACCTGGTGGCCGCGGCCGGCTACGCGGGAAACGCGGGGGCCCTCAAGCCCTCCGAGGTGGACGCGCATCTCAAGTCCCTGAAGGCGAAGTGCCCGACCTGCGGCGACACCGCGTTCACCCCCGCGGCGCGGCAGAACCTGATGAACGCCACCGAGATTGGCCCCGGCTCCGGCCGCGTCGGCTACCTCCGCCCGGAGACCGCCCAGGGCATCTTCACCGACTTCCCCTTCCTGTTCCGGCACATGCGGGAGCGGCTGCCGTTCGGGGTCGTCCAGTTGGGCGGCTCCAACCGCAACGAGATCTCCCCGCGCCAGGGCATGCTCCGTCTCCGGGAGTTCAACATGATGGAGGCGGAGGTCTTCTACGACCCCGAAGGCAAGACCCACCCGCGATTCTCCGAGGTCGCCGCACGCAAGGCGACCTTCGTCCCCAACTCCGACGAAAAACCCCGGGAGCTCTCGTTTGGCGACGCGGTGAAGACCCACATGGTCGCCAACCAGGCGCTCGCCTACTGGCTCGCCAGGACCCAGGAGTTCCTCCTCAAGGCCGGCATGGACCCCAAGCGGCTGCGGTTCCGGCAGCACCTCAAGGACGAGATGGCGCACTACGCCACCGACTGCTGGGACGCCGAGTTCCACTCCGAGCGCTACGGCTGGATGGAGTGCGTCGGTGTTGCCGACCGCGGCCGCTACGACCTCCTGCAGCACGCCCGCCACTCCGGCACGGAGGGCAAGCACCCCGTGACGGGCGAGGCGGTGCGTCGCTTGAACCCAGCCTTCCTCCCCTACGTTCGGCCCCCCGCCAAGCCCACCGCCTTCACTGCCACCGACTGGGCGCCGACCAAGAAGCTCTTCCCGACCCTCAAGCAGAAGGCGAAGGCGGCGGAGTACCTCCTCGCCCAGCACTCCCCGTACGCCAAGGAAGCCGCGCGCCACGGCGTCCAGGCCGTCCACTGGCTGTGGCGCGAGGAGGAGTGGCTCCTCACCGAGAAAGAGACCTCCCGCAAGCCGGCGACCCAGCCCCTCCGGTTCGACGACGACGAGATCCCCGCCGACTGCTACGAGGTCGTCACCAAGGAGGTGACGGTGCAAGGAAAGCGCGAGGTCCCCCACGTCATCGAGCCCTCCTTCGGGGTGGACCGCATCCTCTACGCGCTCTGGGAGCACGCCTACGAGAGGACCCGGAAGGAGGGGGAGGAGTACGTCCGCCTCCGCCTCAGCCCCCACGTCGCCCCGGTCCAGGTCGCGGTCCTCCCCCTGACCGGGAAGGACGGCCTCCCCGAGAAGGCCGAGGAGGTCGAGTGGGCGCTCCGGCAGGCCGGCTTCGCGACCGACCTCGACGGGTCCGGGAGCATCGGACGCCGCTACGCCCGCCAGGACGAGGTCGGGACGCCGCTTTGCGTCACGGTGGACAACGAGACCCTCAAGGACGGCGCGGTGACGGTGCGGGAGCGCGACACGACGAAACAGGAGCGCGTCCCCGTCGCGCGGCTCACCGCCTGGATCCAGGCGCGGTACGTCTAGAGTTCTGTGCCCTTTCTAGCCAAAAGGTCCATGTTTCCCACCCCCCTAGAGGTCGCGGGGTGACTTCGATGCGACGCGTCATCACACAGAAGGACCTGGATACCGGATGGATGGCCCAAGGGCAGGCTCGGACGGCCACGCGGGCCGCACGTGGCGCCGCGCGAGGCACGCGGGCGACCGCCGCGGCGGCCGGTGGCGACGCCAGGGCGGCCCCCGGCGGCGAACCTCCCCCTCCGCCCGGTGGCAAAGGCCCCGACACCTACACCGACCGGCTCCTCAAGTACATCCCGAGCGAGACCATCGCCCTCTTCGTGACCCTCGACGGCATCCTGCTCACCGTGGACGAGCCGCCGCTCTTTGTCTGGTGGGCGGTCTTCGTGGCACTCCTTCTGATCACGGCGCTCTACATCGGCCGCGTCACCTGGAGCCCCCAGGGGCGCGTGGCGTGGATCCAGGTCGCCATCTCCACGTTGGCGATGGCCGTCTGGATCTTCGCCCTCGGCGGCCCCTTCACGAACTACACCTGGTACGAGCCCTACATGGGAGCCATCCTGGTTCCGCTCTTCACGGTGGGGGCGCCGCTCGCCACCGGCTTGTAGTCTTGGCTTCACGCTCCCTAAGCGTCGTTTTCCCGTCGCTGCCGAGCAGGGGCAACCGCAGATGGCCGGGCGCCTAGCAGCGCGGCCGGCTTTTCTCCGGCTGACGCAGTCGGCCGGATGATTACGCAGATTTCGCAGATTAAAGGTGCAACCAAAATCTGCGCAATCTGCGCAATCTGCGGCCTCCCTTACCAAAGCGAATCAAAAGACGTGCCCGGTTGGGAAGGGTCGCGGAACAACCCTAGCGGCCTCGCCGCGCCGCGACCTGCCGCACCCGTTCGAAACACAGGACCGCCGCCGCGGCGCTGACGTTGAGGGAGAGTTCGCCGCCCGGCGTCGGGATGCAGACGCGGGCGTCGAGCTGCTCAAGTGTCGCCTTGGAGAGCCCTTCGTTCTCAGAGCCGAGGACGATGCAGCACGCCTTGGCGAGGTCGAGGCTCCAGGGCGCCTTGCCGCCGCGGGCGTCGGCGCCAATCACCCACACCCCGTCCCGGCGCAGGGCGGCGAGGGCGGAGCCGAGGCTGGAGACCGCCGCGACGGGGAGGCGGCTGAAGGCGCCCGAGGCGGCCTTGCGGGCCCCCTCGGTGACGGAGGCGTTGCCGCGCTCCGGGAGGATGAGCCCGTGCGCCCCAGCAAGGAGCGCGCTGCGGGCGACGGCCCCCAGGTTCCCGACGTCCTCCACGCCGTCGAGGGCGACGAGGAAGGGCTCCTCCCCCTTGGCGCGGGCGGCTTCGACGAGGGACCTGACGCTGGAGTCCGCCATGGGGGCGACGAAGGCGCCAAACCCCTGGTGGTGCGCCGTCCCGACCAGGGTGGTGAGCTCGTGGCTCCCCAAGAAACGGACGGTGACCCCGCGGACGGTGGCCGCCTCCCGGACGCCCTCGGGGTCCTTGGCGTCGTGGACGACGAGGACGCTGTGCACCTCGCGGCCCGACCGGAGCGCCTCGAGGACGGCGTGGCGGCCGGCGACGGCTTCGCGGTGGGAGGGCTGCGCCACGCTCCGTCCACGGGCACGGCCCTCATAGGGCTTGTCAGGGCGTCGGCGCGGAGTGGATACGCTCGGCGACATGGTTCCGCAACATCCAGGCAAGGCCCACGGCGGCAAGCAGCGACACCGCGGCGCACCAGGCGAAGGCCCAGCGGGCCCCCACT
>DATDQC010000096.1:0-3655 GCA_035292455.1 Thermoplasmatota archaeon | reverse complement strand
CGGAAGGGTTCCGGGCCGCCGCGGCCGGGGGGGTGGAGGGGGGAACCAGCGCCAAGAGTGTGGGGTGGCACGGTCCCTGTCCTCCGCCCGGAAAGGTCCATCGCTACTTCTTCCGCGTCTACGCCCTCGACACCAAGCTCGGCCTGCCGCCCGGTGCGGAGCGGGCCGCGCTCGACCGCGCCCTGCGTGGGCACGTGCTGGCGCAGGGGGAACTGATGGGGACGTTCCGCCGCTGAGGTCGGCGGGGGGGCTTACGGGGCGGGAATCGCCTGGCCGCGGCGCGGCTTCTCGGCGGGCCAGTCGGCATCCACGGTGAGGACGGCGTCGTCGCGGCGGCGCTCGCGGTCCTGCCACGACTCCACCAGCACGGTGTCGTCACCGTCGAGGGCGAAGGCGTCGATGCCCAACTGCTGCTGCAGCAGGTCGCGCATGGGGTTGGTCTTGGACTGCATTGGGACCCCTCGGGACGGGAACGAGGGAGGGATTTCCATATGAAGTTATCGTTAACCGGTTCGGCAATCCGCGATGGGTCATGCCTCCTAGTCCGACAATGGGCGAACAGGATAGGTCAACGTGAACAGATTCGACTACGGCAGCCCAAGAAGTTTGCAGGCCAGGACGCGCTGCACGGCGGCGTCGTGGGGCTCCCGCGGGACCCGGGCGACCACCTGGCAGTCGAACCCGACCCCCCAGACAGCCCCTCCAAACCGGGGCAGGAGCCGGTCGTAGTGGCCGCCCCCCCGACCGAGCCGGCCCCCCTCGGCGTCCCACGCCACGCCGGGCACGAGGGCGACCTCGACGTCGCCCGGTCCGACCTCCCGAGACGATGCGGCCGGTTCTGGGATGCCGAAGGCTCCTGGCCGCAGCTCCGACCAGGCGTGCACCTCATGGAGGACCAGCCGGTCGCCGGCGACGCGCGGGAAGAGCACCCGCTTCCCCTCCCTCCAGGCGCCGTTGGTGGCCCCGACGACGGAGAACTCCGTCCCGACCGAGCGGTGGACGAGGACCGTCCCCGCCCGGCGCCACGCCGCGTCGGACTGCAGCGCGGATTGCGCCAACTCCTCCTCGAGGGCACGCCGCGCCGGCGCGAGGGCCCGCAGGCAAGCCTGCATCTCGGTCCGCAGACGCCGCTTCTCGGACGCCACGTCCACGCCCTCCGCAGCCCAGGTTAGCGTTATAGGGTTGGGGACCCTCGCCGCGACATGGGACAGGCCCCTGGCAGCCGGTGGCTCAAGGGCTACGACCAGGCCGGGCTCACACTCGCCACCGCGGTGAGCCACTCTTCTCTCCAGATTTTCCACGGCGCGAAGAAGGAGGGTTTCCGGACCCTCGCCATCGGCGCCGGCGAGCGCGACCTCCGGTACTACGACGCCTTCCCGCAGGCCAAGCCGGACCGCATCCTCCGCCTCAAGGCCTACCCCGACCTGCTGCGGATGACCGACGAGCTCAGGTCCGAGAGCACCGTCCTCGTGCCGCACGGCTCCCTCGTCGAGTACCTCGGCGCCGACAACTACGCCCGCATCGAACTCCCGCTCTACGGCAACCGCCAGGTCCTCGGGTGGGAGTCCGACCGCGAGAAGCAGCGCGAGTGGCTCGAGGCGGCCGGCATCGACATGCCCCGCAAGATCGCCGACCCCCGGAAGATCAAGGAGCCGGTCATCGTCAAGTACCACGGCGCCAAGGGCGGCCGCGGCTTCTTCATCTGCAACTCGTACGAGGAGTTCCAGCGCCACGTCAAGCCCGGCGAGGCCTACGCCATCCAGGAGTTCGTCCTCGGGACGCGCTACTACCTGCACTACTTCTGGAGCCCGCTGTCGAAGGACGGCTACGAGGCGGCCGGCGGCTCGCTGCAGCTCCTCTCCATCGACCGCCGCGACGAGTCCAACATCGACGAGGCCAACCGCCTCGGCTCCATCAAGGACCTCGAGGAGATGGGCATCAAGCCCTCCTTCGTCGTCACCGGCAACATCCCCATCGTCATCCGCGAGTCGCTGCTGCCCGAGGTGTTCCGCATGGGCGAGGCCGTGGTGGCGGAGGCCCAACGCAGGTTCGGCGGGATGTGGGGCCCCTTCTGCCTCGAGGCCGTGGTCACCCCCGACCTCAAGTTCAAGGTGTTCGAGATCTCGGCCCGCATCGTGGCGGGCACCAACCCCTTCATCGCCGGCAGCCCCTACTCCGAGATGGTCGCCCCCGGGCTCTCGACGGGGCGGCGCATCGCGCAGGAGCTCAAGGCGGCGGCCAAGTCGGGGCGGCTTGGCGAAATCCTGACGTAGGGCGGCGGGCGGCCGCAGCGGGCCCTGCGTCTCACGTCACGGTGACGGTGCCGAACATGCCGGTGGGGGGCGGCCCCGCGTTGTAGTGGTACGAGCAGCGCATCGTGTAGGTGCCGGCGAGCAAGGGGAGCGCCGTCGTCATCTCCCAGTCGGTGCGCGACGTCGGCGGCTCGTCGGACATGTCGGGGCTCTGGAACCCCGCCACCGCCGCACCGGTGGAGTCGAGGAGCCCCCAGTTGTGGATCATCCCCGAGGCGTCGGCGTAATGGATCTTGAAGAACACCAGCGCCCCGGCCGGGATGTTGGTGGCCGCGGGCGAGAAGGAGGCGGGCCCCTGGTTGCCGTTGATGGTGATCTCCCGCAGCACCGCAGTCTTCTGGGTCTGGTCGGCGGACTGGGCGCTCCCCGAACCCGACGAGGCGATGACGCGGAAATGGTAGAGGGCGTTCTGGGCGAGCCCGCTGACGGAGGCCGTCTTGGAGCCCCCGCCGCCTCCGCCCTGCACGGTCGTCAGGCTGCCGTACGAGGTGGTGCCGCCGTACTCGACGCGCGACTGGGTCTCGGCCCCGCCGGCCTGCGTCCACTGCACCGTGAAGCTGTCCTGGGTGACGCGCGTCACCAAGACGCCGGAGATGGCCGGCGGGACGTTCGTGGTGGTGAAGGGGGCGATGGCGGTCTGGCCGACGTTGCTGGCGAGATCGACGGAGACCACCTTGAACTGGTAGGTGGTGCCCGAGTTGAGGTTGGCAAGCGCGATGCTCTTCGCGCCCACGCCCCCGGCGGTGACGCTGGTCGTTCCCAGGCCCACCGTGGTGCCGTACTCGACGCGGCTCGTGACGGTGGCGGACTCGTCCGTCACGTCGAAGCTGATGGTGGCGCCGTTGATGGCGACCGTGACGACAACGCTGCTGATGACCGGAGCCGCCGTGTCGGGGGCCGGCGGCGTCGTGGTGGGCGGAGGCGTGGTGGAGGTCGGGCTCGTGGTGGGCGGCGGGGTCGTCGTGGTCCCCGACGTCGTCGTGGTGGCAGGCCCCGTCGTGGTGGTGGAGGCCCCCGTGGTGGTGACGGGCGGCGTCGTGGTGTGCGGCCGCGTGGTCGTCGTCGAGGAGTCGCCTCCCCCGCCGCCTCCGCAGCCAGCGAGGGCGGTCGAGGTGAGGAGGGCCAGGGCCAGGATGGGGAGGAACGCGCGCATGGCAACCAAGAAAGTGGATTCCCCTCCACATGAACTTATGGGCTACGTCGGCTCTGTGCCTAAAGTCGCTCTCTGGAGCAAAAGTCGGTGGCCTGGAGCAAAAGTCCAGGTTCAGCGTTGGGCAGTCAGGTGGCCTTTGAGGGCTTGCCAGTAGGGGCTGGCCTCGACCAAACCACGAATCCAATCTTGG
>DATDQC010000095.1:0-2504 GCA_035292455.1 Thermoplasmatota archaeon | reverse complement strand
AGGCCCAGACGCGAACATTGGAGAGGTCAAAGTTCCCGCCCGGCACGTTGTCGCCCGCGGTGGCCCACGACGGGAGGAAGCAGTGGCCGGCCGCCCCGAGGAGCAGGCGGTCGTACTGGTCGCGCCACACGAAGTTGGCGGTGCAGATGAAGGCGGGGCTGTCGGCGCCGTCGAGCGCCATAAAGATCTGCGAACCCGGACCGATGCCCTCGTTCCACACTACGCCGTTGTGGCCGGGGCCGACCCCGACCGGGTTGGGAAGGGTGTCGTCGAGCCGCTCGAACGCAGCGCCGCCCACCTGCTCGAGCACCCACGGCGCGGGGACCTCCAGGCCGGGAAGTTCAGGCGGAGCGCTCCCAGAGAAAAAGGCCGTGAAGCGCGGTCCCTCCGGGCCCTGCGAGGGGGCCGCGGTGAGGAAACTGGGCTCGCTGCGGAGGCGCTCGAACGCGGCGTCCATCCAGGGCTCCCAGGCCGGGGACGAGGGGGGCAGGGGAGGAGGCGCCGAGGCGGTCGTGGTGCGCGTGGCTCCAGCTTCGGGGGGGTCCGCCCCAATCTCCGCGGCGGTTTCCTGTCCATCGTCGGCAGCCGCGGTCGCGGCGGCCGCCGAGCCGGCCTCCGTGCTCTCGCTCTCGGGCGGACGCGGGGCCGGTAAGGCGGCCTCCGTGACCGGAATCTCCTTCTCGCCCCTTTCAAGCGAGGCGGGCGTTGCCTCCGCACCGTCTGCGTCGGGGTGGAGGCGGACCACCACGCCCACGCCCGACGCAAGGATGGCCAAGGCCACGGCGATGGCTGCCAAGGGTGCAAGGAGTCGGGGTCGCACGTGGCTTTCCTGCTGCGGCGTCTGGCCGGAACGACCCGTTCCACTTCGTCCGTGACCTTAATGATTTTGGTCCGTTCAGGAGGTGAGTAGGGCGGCGGGGGCCCTCAGTCCGCCGCCACCGCACCCTTCACGAGGTGGGCGACCTCGTCCCGCCTCTCCTTGTGGCCCATGAGGAACGGCAGGAGGAGCCCCGCCGCCTCCTTCTTGCAGCCGCCGCATAGGCGGGCCCCCGACTTGCAGGTGGCGTGGACCTCCTGGAGGTGGCGGTCGTCCTTGGCAAGGTGGTAGAGGTACATCTCGTACACTGGGCAGATGTCGGGGTTGGCTCCCAGGCGGCGCTGCTCCTCGGCGGTCGCCCGCCCCCCGGTCACGGAGGCCATGAGTTTCTTCTCCGCCGACTTGGGCTCCTCGGTGAGGTAGATGCTGCTCTCGGGCTTCGAGGAGGACATCTTTCCCCCTTGCAGCCCGGTCATGAAGCGGTGGAAAGTGGCGCTCGGTCGGACGAGGCCGAGGCCGCCCGCCTTGGCCTGCTCGGCCTTGGCGAGGGCAAGGTCGATCCGGCGGAGGTCGCCGGGTCCGGCCCCCTTGACGTAGAGCGCCTTGTAGGCGTCGTTCCGACGCAACTCCCCGTAGCCCTCGGCGCGAAGCGTTTTCTCCGCGAGGTCGAGGAGCCCCTTGACGCCCTCGTCCACCTTGGCGAAGACCCCAAGCCCCTCGCCCTTCACTTCCTGGACGTTGAGGAGCCGGCAGTCCTGGGCAAGGTCGCGCGTGAGGCGGATGTGGGGGTCCTGGTCCACTCCCACAGGGACGAGGACAGGGCGCGGGCCCCCCATCCCGGAGCCCTGCACATGGAGGATGTCGGCGGCCTGGACGAGCGGGGCGAGGGCGTGCGCCATCGAGGTCTCGCCCGAGAAGCCGTAGAGCGCCTGCAGCGTGGACCAGTTGACCTTCTCCGCGAAGCGGTGCGCAAGGTTCTTGACACGGGTGCGGCGGGTCTGGAAGTAGAACTCCGCCCCCTTGGTGGAGAGGCCGAGGGCGAGGGCGTTGTGGACGTACTGGTCGAGGGCGACGCGCTCGGCCTTCTCCGGCGTGAAGCCGCGCGCCGCGATGGCCTCGAAGTCGGCGAGCGCCAGATGGATGTCCGCCCCCGCCTTCTGGTGGGCGATGACCTGCTCGAGGACCATCTTGTGGCCGAGGTGGAGGTCGCCCGATGGCATGAACCCGGTCATCACCGCCCACGGGTCGTGGCGGCGCACCGCCTCGGCGACCCGCTCGAAGTCGCGGTGCCCAAAGACCACGCCGCGCCGGAAGAGGGGGTGGGCGTCCGGGAAGGCCCCCCACTCGTCGGCGCCGAAGGGGGCGATGCCGAACTCGTCGCGAAGACGCGCGTAGTCCTGCACCGCGTTGGCGCCCCACGGGTCGATGCGCACGACCGGGCGAGGGGGTGGCGCTTCAAGGAGACTTCGACCTGCGCGGCCACACCGCGAGGGCCCCTCCCAACGCCAGCAGGGCCAGCGTGGGGAGGCGGTCGGGGAGCCCGTCTGGGTTCCCTTCGGCCTCGTGGACGGCGTGCCAGGCCGGGACGAAGGCCGCCCCCTCCGGGACGTCGGGTTCGAGCCGGGCCATGGCCTCCCACCGGCCGCCGGTCCCGCTCACCGCCCAGAGGTCGTGGCGGCCGGCGGAG
>DATDQC010000094.1:0-3887 GCA_035292455.1 Thermoplasmatota archaeon | reverse complement strand
GGAGGGCCGGGGGGGTGCCCGCCATCCTACCCCTCGAAGCGGCTGCGGATGAGGGCGTTCTCGGCCATCTGGACGCTCTTGTGGACCGCCGCCTTGGAGACGCCGAAGGACTCGGCGAGGTCCTCGAGGGTGCAGGCGCGGGGGTCGTTGTAGTACCCCATGGCGATGGCCATCTTGAGGACCTCCTCCTGGCGCGGCGTCAGGCTGCGGGGACGCTCCTTGAGGCGGAGCTCCGGCTGGTACTCCCCAACGTGGAGGAGCTTGAAGTCGTCGGCGGGGACCACGACCCGCATGTGCTTGGTGAACTCGTTGAAGACCGCGAGTCCGGCCGGGTTGGGGCTCATCACCGCGATGTGGATGTAGCCCCCCTCGACGACCACGGGCTGGAACAGGGTCTCGGGGCCGAGCATCCGCAGGGTGAGCTGGATGGGGTCGTGGCGCTGGTAGTACTGCAGCACCATGGTGCTGATCTCGACGCTGGCGTACCCCTCGCTTTCCGACAGCATCTGGAAGGTGCCGTAGCGCTTCGCGAACTGGCCGGTGAGGAAGCGGGTCCGGGTCTGCTTGTCGGCGAGGATGGTGACGATGGCGCGCTCCACCGGCGCCATCGCTGAGGGCCGCAGCAGGTTGAGCACGATGCGCACCTGCGGGTTCTCGCGGGTGAACTGGCAGAGCAGGTTGTCGTCGGAGCGGATCTTGAAAAGGTACTCCGTGAGCCCCTGCACGGCCCGGCCACCGCAAGCCGAGATAAAAGTGGACCTGCCCGGGCTTCACGTTGCCATGTCAACGACGCGGGGGGTCCGGGGCGCTCCACGGTTGACCTCTCCAGGCCGCGGCGGGCAAGGGCTATTGAGGGGTCCCGTGTCGCCGCGTCCATGACCGTCCGCGCCGCCCGGGCAACCCTCGCCCTGGCCGCCGCCCTGCTCGCCGGGTGCTCGGGATCCGCCACCGACCCCGGCTCCGGCGCCGCGACCACAACGCCCCACCACCCCGACTCCATGGACATCCACGGCCTGGTGGAGGACAGCGCGCTGCGGCCCATCGCCGGGGCGACCCTCGGCCTCCTGGCGCTCAACATCACCGCCACCAGCGACGCCAGCGGCGCCTTCCGCTTCGACGACGTCCCGTACGGCATCCAGCTCGTCCAGGCCACCGCGCCAGGCTACCTTCCGGGCTCGGCCCGCGTCGACCCCACGACCGCCAACGAGACCCTCCTCGTCATCCTTGAAGCGGCACCCGACACCACGCCCCGGAACGTGACGCAGCAGTACCGCGGCATCCTGCAGTGCGCCGCCGAGCTCCTCATCGTGACCGGCTCCTGCGACGCTGTCCTCACCTTCGCCGGGGTGGACCCCGTCCTGGACCAGAACGCGACCTGGGACTTCGAGGTGGAGGCGAACTGGCGCACCCTCGTCCTCGACGTCGTCTTCGACCCCGACGCGCAGCCCGGCCTCGACGGCCTGCGGGTCGTGGTGCGTGCCCTCACCGACAGCGCCAGCCTGGGGGAGTACGGGCAGTACGGCCGCTTCAACGGCTCCTCGCCCTTCACGGTCCGCCTCGAGCCGGGGGCCTCCTACCCCGACGGCGACGCCCCGGTGCCCGAGAACGCCACCGTGTTCCGCATCGACGTCTATCCCCAGAGCCACGGCTGGCACTCCGTCTGCGATCCCAGCGGGACCTACGACTGCTTCCTGGGGGCCGGCGCCGGCATCGATGTCGCCTTCGACCTCTTCGTGACGGCGTTCTACAACGAGGACGCCCCTGAGGGCTGGACGCTGCAGGCGGCCTGAGCATGGCGGCGGTCCCGGCCTACTCCATCTTCAGCGCCTCCTCGGAGCTCCTCGTCACGGCGGCGGTCTTCTACGTCCTGTGGCGGGCCTACGCCCGCGACGACCTTAGGATTGGCCTCCTCGCCGTCGTGCTCGCCTTCGAGGCGGTGGTCAACATCGCCTACATGGCGTACCGGATGGCGGTGCCAAGCGAAGGGCTCGCGGGTGCGCCGCACTGGGTGACGGTGACCGCGGCGCTCCACGGCCTGCTGTCGCTCGCCATGTTCCTCTTCTTGCTCCTCCTGGCGGCGATGGCCTACGGCGAGCACAAGAAGGGCGGGAACCTCTTCCGCGAGCAGCCGGGCCTGATGTGGAGCTTCGCGGCGCTATGGTCGCTCTCGGTGCTGAGCGGCGAGGCAATCTTCGTCTTTGCGTATCTGGTGTGACTCGCAGGTTGACCGTTCGCGTCGCGGCCACGGTGTTCGCGTCGCGGCCGTGTGGGCAACCGAAGATGGCCGGGTGCCGAGCAGCGCGGCCGGCTTTTCTCCGGCTGACGCAGTCGGCCGGATGATTACGCAGATTTCGCAGATTGCGAGTTTACGGCTCCGGACCTTGTCTTGACTCCGTCCCAGGGTGGAAAATCTGCGTCATCTGCGAAATCTGCGGATCCGTAGGTCCGTCGGCTTTAGTGCTCGCCGCCCACCGGGTGGACGACGCCGCTCCCCTTGGCGACGCGGCCCACCACCTTGACCTCGTAGTCCACCAGGCTGCGAAGCAGCGCCACGGCGCGCTTGGCGTCCGCCTGCGGGGCCACCACCACGAACCCCATCCCCATGTTGAAGGTGCGGTACATCTCGTGGGCCGCGACGGCGCCAAGCTGCTGGATGCGGCGGAAGACGGCCGGCACGGGGAGCGGATCGGTGATGTCGTAGCGCACGCCGGGGTTGCCGCGCTTCACCTTGCGGAGACCCGACCCGGTGACGTGGGCGAAGCCGTGCACCGGGATGCCGGAGCGCAGGAGGGCGACGACCTCCTTGACGTAGATGCGGGTCGGGGCGAGGAGGACGTCGCCGACACGCTTCCCGGCGTACGCCTTGTCCTCCTTCCACGGCCACGGCGCGGTGTAGGCGTGCCCCTTCGCCTCGAAGGCGCGGCGGGCGAGGCTGTAGCCGTTGGAGTGGACGCCCGTGGAGGCGAGGCCGATGAGGACGTCGCCCGGCTTGATGGCGGAGCCGTCCACGATGGCCGACCGCTTGACGTGCCCGAGGCAGGTCCCGGCGAGGTCGAAGCCGCGGATGACGCCGGGGAGGCTCGCGGTCTCGCCGCCGATGAGGCTGCAGTCGGCCTGGCGGCACCCCTCGTTGAGGCCGACGCCGACCTGGCGGGTGAGCTCGGGGTCGGGGTCCTGGAGCGCGAGGTAATCCACGAACGCCAGGGGCTCGGCGCCGACACAGATGCAGTCGTTGACGTTCATGGCGACGCAGTCGATGCCGACGGTGTCCCACTTGCGGAGGGCGTTGGCGACCTCCACCTTGCTCCCCACCCCGTCGGTGCAGAGGACGAGGGCGTCGTCGGCCCCGAAGGCGATGAGACCCGCGAAGTGGCCAATGCCGCCAAGCGGCGCCCCGAACCCGGAGCGCGCGAAGTTCACGGCGCCGGCGAGGGCCTCGATGGCGCGGTCCTCCTTCTGGATGTCCACACCGGCCCCCGCGTAGGTGAGGCCGGCACGGATGGAGGCCTCGGCGGCCGCCTTGGCCATCGGGCTGGTGGCCTGCGCCTCCTGGGAGGCGTCGAGGACGACCTGGAACGCCGGCAGCCCGGCGGAGGCAACGCCTGGGCGGTGCACGGAGGGGCGGACCACCTTGACCCCGGCGGGCGCCGGGGAGGCGCGCCGCGGCGCCTTGGCCTTGCGCCGGCCCTTCGCCCGGCGCGAGTGGGGCGCCTTGCGGGCGGCCCGCCGGGCGGGAGCGCGCCGCGCCGGCTTGCGGACCGCCTTCCTGGAGGCTTTGCGGGTCCGGGAGGGCGACGCCTTGCGGGGCACGGCTTCGCGAGCGGCCTCCGCCTTACAAGACTTGGGAGCCACCTCCGCTGTGGCCTCGCACCCGACGAAACCGCAGA
>DATDQC010000093.1:0-4076 GCA_035292455.1 Thermoplasmatota archaeon | reverse complement strand
CCTCCCCCGGGTGCTCGACGAGGTGCTGGAGGGCGAGGGCGCCCTCGCATCGCTGGGGAGGCGTCTGGCGAAGGCGAGCGACCTCTTCTTTCTCGGGCGCGGGCTCCATGTCGCCACCGCCCTCGAGGCCGCCCTCAAGTTCAAGGAGATCACCTACCGCCACGCCGAGGGGTTCGGGGCGGCGGAGCTCAAGCACGGCACCTTCGCCCTCCTCTCGGCCGAGACGCCTTGCCTCTTCTTCCTCGGCCGCGACGACAACTACGAGCGCGTGGTGGCCAACCTGGTCGAGGTGCAGTCGCGCGGCGCCCCCACCTTCGCCGTCACCCAGGGTGGACTCGAGGACGTCGCACACCTGGTGGTGGAGGCGGTCGAGGTCCCGGCCACCCACCCCCAGTTGGCCGGTGTCCCCTTCCTCCTCGTGGCGCAGCTCCTGGCCTACCATGCGGCGGTGGCGCTCGGCCGCGACGTGGACATGCCCCGCAACCTGGCGAAGAGCGTCACGGTGGAGTAGCGTCGGGCAGGTGCTCGATGTGGAGGACGAGGCTCTCGTCCGGGTTGTCGCGGTCGATGGTCGCCTGGTGGCCGATGTAGAGCTTGAAGACCAGCTGCTGCGCCCCCTCGAAACGCGGCTCCGGCAGGTCGTAGACGACCTCGTACTGCCGTTCGATCTCCAGGCGGCCGTCCCCGGGCGCGGACGCCCGTTCGAGGTCGAAGCTCCACAGGTCCACCGGGTACGACGGGGCGGCGCCCTGCGCCCCCGGGGCAAGCTCGTCCTGCCACTCGATGTAGAGGGTGTAGTTGCGCAGCCCGGTCTCGTGATTGACCACGCCGATCGTCACGTTGGTGAGGGGCGAGGGGCAGACGGGCTCCACGTAGGGCGAATGGAACGCGCCGTCCTGGTACCGCTCGGGGAAGCAGTCGCTGGCTCCCGGCGGGCCGAGGAGGTAGAAGCCGGTGAACGACTCCGGGCTCGGGTCCTTGGGCGGCTCGAGGAGAAGCACGGTGCCCAGCACCAGGCCCGAGGCGACGAGCAGCACCTGCATCAGGATGTCCGTCCCGGTCGGGGCGTGGAACTCCGGGATGGGGACCAGGAACCTGGGCCGTTTCGTCTCCTCGACGGTGAAGCGCAGGTACAGGCCGATGAGCGACGCGAGCAGCGTCACCCCCGCCAGCACCGAAAGGAGGGAGGCCACGGTGATCCCCACCGGCATCGCGGCCAACGCCAACCCGGCGAATCCGGTGAGCGCCACCGAGGTCACCATGGCGAGCGCGATGCGGTCCAGGCCGGCGAGCGCCCGCGCGGGCGGCGGTTCGGGGGCGGGCAGGCCACGCGTGACGCGGCGGAACAGGTGGAGGCGGGTGGCCTCGGGGAACGCCACCGCCATGACGGCGTAGCCCGGCAGCACCAGGACCATAAGGAGGGCCAGCGGGATGCGGAGGAATCCCGGTCCGTCGAGGGCGACGATCAGCACCGCGGCCAGCGTGGCGCCGCCTGCGAGGTAGAGGTCCACCGGGGCCCGGGTCTCAACGTGGCGCACGACCGTGCAGACCGGACGGGAAGGAAAAACCCCGTGGTCGGAACCTACACCCGGTAGACCTGGTACGAGCCGAATTCGCCGACGCGCTGGATGGCGTCGAGGAGCTCAAGCTGCTCCTTGGTGGGGAACGGCCGGTAGGAGGAGATGACGAAGTCGGAGTCGTGCGGGAAGGGGACGTTGGAGTACCCGTACTCGGCCGAGTCGGTGCGGTAGACGAAGTAGGTGGCGTTGGGGCCATCGGCCCGGTTGTCCCCCGAGAACGCCCGGGATTGGATGGCTTTCTCCTGGTAGAAGAGGGGATGCGACGAAATAACCGGACCCGGGTGCAGGAGTCCCGTCTCCAGTTCGCTCACGAGCCCCATGGCCCCCAGCGTTGCGGCCTGGTTCTCGAGGGGGTGCGGCATCAGGTTGCCTTCGTCCCAGGGGAAGTAGTGGCTGGTCACGTCCACCGCGGTGAGGGCGACGACGAGGATCAACGGCAGCGACACCCCGACCACCCAACGCGGCGCCTTGTAGAGCGCCCAGCCCGCGAAGGGGGTGATGACGACGGCCGCCAGCGCCAGGGTGCGGTAGGGGAGGAGGAACGCGAAGAACAGGCCGAACAGGTAGACCACGGCCAGCGTCGTGGCAAGCCAGTGGATGGGGGCGGGACGCCACTTGCGCTTCGCCAGCAGCATCACCCATCCGACGATCGCGGGCACCAGGATCGCGAGGTTCCCCGAATAGTTCCAGATGCGGAAGAACCAGGAACTCCGGAAGGGCGAGATGGGGTTGGGGCCGGCGGCGAACTCGCGTTGGGCCTCCGGGGTCCCGAAGCGGTACTGGAAGAGGCTGAGGAAGTAGTCGTAGTCCTCGCCAATGAACGTCGAGTAGGCGAACGTGAAGGTCGCCCCGAGGAAGGCGACGGGGAGGTAGCCGACGCGCCGGTTCAGGATGGAGTCCCCGCCGGCGGCGAGCAGGCAGGCCATCCCGAGGATGGCGGCCGAATAGGGATGGGTGAAGGTGAGCGCCACCGAAAGGGTGAGGAACAAGGTGCGCCCGAGCGGGAACGGCGAGCGCCGAATCAGCAGGTAGGCCATCCCCGCAAACAGCGCCATCGAGAGGGTGAGCGGCTGGTACAGGAAGCCGATGCTCACCGCTGGGGGGAAGGCGAGGAACGCCACTCCGGCCAGGTATTCGCTGCCCGGGAACCAGATGCGCGCCACCAGGAGGATGAAGACCGCCGTGAGCACCGCCAGCGCGATGGCCAGGACGTTCGCGGTGACCCACACGTCCATGCCGCTGAGGAGCTTGGTGGACGCCAGCAGGATGTGGTGCAACGGGTACTGCGCGTACTGGGAGTCGGGGGGGACGTGGCCGTCCGACAGGATGCCCCACGTGACGGTGAAGATGTGGTACGCCGAGTCGCGCACCCCGAACAGGTTCCCGGAACCGATGGTGAGGAGGCTGCGAGAGAGGACGATTGACCCCATCAGCAGGAGCCAGGGCACGGCGCGGTCGCCGTTCTTGAACGCCAGCACCGAGTTGAGGGTGAGGAGCGCTGCCACCGCGACCACGGTGGTGACGATGGTGACCCGGCCCGGCCAGTGGGCATGGACCAGCAGCGTGACAGTGACCGCGTTGATGGCGAGGAGGAGGACGAGGTTCCGGCTCAGCCGGTACTGGGACTCGTTGATGATGCGGCGCGGCGGGGCCGCAGTCACCGGGGCGGGCGTGGACGGCGGCAGGTCGAACGGGTTGCTGGACCGCAACACTCCAGGGTTGACCGCAGGTGGACCGGCCATCGGATACGCCTCAGGCAGGTAGCTTGTGGCCTTATCAATCCAGCGAGGCGCTCCTCTGCAGCACGGCGGGCATCGGGATGGGGTCGCGGGTCCACGCGTTAAATAGGCGCGCCGAGCCTGGGGAGTCTCGGTGTCCTCACGCAAAAGGGTGGTGCGGTCGCGGCGGGCCCCTCGCCAGGCGCCCCGTCCCCGCGTGCTCCATGTGGCGGGTGAACTGGCCCCCCACACCCAGGGCGGCCTCGGCGTGGCGGTCGATGCCCTCCTCTCCTGCCTGCACCAGCACGGCATGGCCGTCACGGCGCTGGCGGTCCGGCCCCCGAGGGCCCACGGACCTTGGGGCCACCCCTACCGCGTCGAGGAGCTGCCTCCGGGTAGGAGAGTCTACGGCAATCCGGTCTCCCCCAAGGCCCGTGGTCTCATCCGTCAGCAGGTGGAGACCCACGACGTCGTGCACGCCCACTCCCACCTCTTCTTTCCCAGCCTGCTCGCGTTCGCTGCGGCGCGGCGAGCTGGGCGACCCTTCGTCGTCACCAGCCACGGGCTCTCCTCACAGACCGCACCCGCGTGGCTGAGCGCCCTCTGGCTTCGCACCGCGGGGGCGTTCCTTTTCCGGCGCGCCGATGCGGTGGTGTGCCTCAAGAGCGGCGACCACGAACGGCTCCTGCGCCTGGGCGTCCCCGCAACACGGCTTCACCTCATCCCCAACATGGTGGACACCAACGTCTTCCGGCCCGGTGCCGGCGGCCGCACGACC
>DATDQC010000092.1:0-2191 GCA_035292455.1 Thermoplasmatota archaeon | reverse complement strand
GAGGATCTTGGGGATGACGTAGCCGACCTTCTTGCCCTCGGCCAGGGCCGCGGTGACGGCCTCCTTGGCCGGGCCCTTGGTGCTGCCCCAAGTGACGAGGAGGACGTCCGGGTTCTCGTCGCCGAAGCGCTCGACGGCGTGGGGATAGCGCCAGGCGTCGTCGATCTTGTGCAGGCGCTTCTTGAGCATCGCCTCGTGGTTCGAGCCCGTGTAGGTCGGGTTGCCGTACTCGTTGTGCTCGAGGCCCTCCGCGATGTGCACGCCGCCGGCCATGCCGGGGATGGCCATGGGGCTCACGCCGTCGGCCGTGAACCTGTAGCGCTTGTAGTCGGCCAGGTCGGCCGCCGTGGCGAGCTTGCGCCCCTCGACCGGCATGCCCTTGAGGTGGCTCCGGAGGACGTTCTCGGTGCGCACGGTCAGGCTCTGGTCCGTGGCGAGGATGACGGGCACCTGGTACCGCTCCGCCAGGTTGAAGGCCATCACCGTCTGGATGAAGCAGTCCCGCACGCCGCTTGGCGCGAGGACGATGCGGCTGGTCTCGCCGTGGCTGCCGTAGACCATCTCGTTGAGGTCCGACTGCTCGGGCTTGGTGGGGAGCCCCGTCGAGGGGCCGCCGCGCATGCAGTTGACGATGACGACCGGCAGCTCCGCCGTGGAGGCGAGCCCAAGGAGCTCCTGCATGAGGCTGAAGCCGGGCCCCGAGGTGGCGGTCATCGCCTTCTTGCCGGCGTAGGAAGCCCCGAGGCAGTGGGCGAGGGCCGACATCTCGTCCTCGGCCTGCAGGCAGGTCTTCCCAAGCTTGGGCATCTCGACCGCCAGCGACTCCAGGATGCTGGAGGCGGGGGTGATGGGGTAGCCGGCGTAGAGGTCGAGGCCGGCGACGAGGGCGCCGAGGACGACCGCCTCGTTGCCGTTGAGGAGCATGCGGTCGGGGTCGTGGCTGCCGACCTTGAGGCGGGTGGCATGCCGGAGCTCGAGGGTGGAACAGTGGGCGTAGGCGGCGTCCACCGCCTGGTCGTTCATCTCGATGAGCTTGGGGTTCTTGCCCTTGAACTTGCGGCCCACCGTCTTCTTGACCTCGTCGGCGGGGACGCCGTAGAGGGCCATCACGACGGCGAGCGCGAAGACGTTCTTCGACTTCGGGGACTGCACCTTCTCCTTCACGAGGTCGTCGAAGGGGATGTCGTAGAGGACGAGGTCCGGGCGCTCCGGGACCTCCTTGACCTGGCCAGGGTCGTAGATGACGACGCCGCCCTTCCCGACCGCCGACAGGTGCTTGTCGATGGCCTCCTGGTTGAAGGCACACAGGCAATCCACGTTGGCGCCGGCGGAGAGGACCTCCTCGTTGGAGGCGCGCACCTGGTACCAGCAGTGGCCCCCCTTGATCTCGGCCGGGTAGGACTCGAACGTGAAGACGTTGAAGCCGATGTCGTTCATCGAAAGGGTGCAGATCTCCCCGGCGGAGATGACCCCCTCGCCCGACTCCCCGGCGAAACGGAAGGTGTAGCTCGGCATGCCCTGTGCCTGACCCCGGCGGCCGTGGCCTCCTGGTGGACAGGAGCGGCGACTCGGGCCCCTCATTCAAGGCTTGCGGAAAGGATGCTGTTCAGCGGGGGGTTTATCAGGACCCCCCTCCGTGCGACGCAGGATAGCTCTCCTGAAAGCGGGTTGAACCCGGTTCATGCTTCGCGGGATCCCCTGAACGGGGGGGTCAACGCCGACGTCGAACCTGGAGGGTGGCCGCTGCGGCCAACCCCGCCAGCAGGGCAACGTAGCCCACCCCCGGCGAACCCTTCCCGCCGCCCTCCCCGTCGCCATCGGTGGTGGCCGCCGGGCCCGGGCCGCCCTCGCCCACCACGACGGTGAGGGGCTGCTCCAGCCGGATGGTCTCGCCGCCCGCCTGGTACTCCAGGGTGGCGTTGACGGCGTAGGTGCCGTCGGCGGCGTCGGCGGGGGGGGTCACCAGGAGCGATTGCGGCTTGGTCTCCCCCGGTTCGACCATGACGTGGACCGGTTGCCACTCCAGCGTCCAACCCTCGGGACCGGCCGCGGTGGCGAAGGGGTGGCCGGTGCCGCCACCGGAGTTCTCGATCTGGAAGCCGAAGAGGGCGGTCTGCCCGGCGTCCACCGCCTGCTCGACGGTGCCCACGGTGTAGGAGAGGATGGGGAATCCCTCCGTGATGGCGCCGCC
>DATDQC010000091.1:0-3946 GCA_035292455.1 Thermoplasmatota archaeon | reverse complement strand
GAGGATGGCGCGGGCGTTGGCGTTCTGCAGGGCGCTGAGGGCGCGGCTCACCCTCTTCATCTCGATGCCCCCCTCGACGGGGTAGAAGACGCGGAAGCCGTTCGAGCGCTCGGAGTGCACGAGTTCGGCGGCCTCCAGCTTGCGGACGTGCCAGAGGATGGAGGAGGTCTTCATGGCGAACTCCTCGGAGAGCTTCTTGAGGTGGACGCCGGGGTGGCCGCGCACGAAGCCGTACAGCATGGCGCGCTGCGGGTTCTTGAGCGCCTCCTTGGGGCTGATGTGGCGGGTCACGAAGGCGAGGCCCCCGATGCCGAGGAGGACCGCGCCAAGCCCGGCGAGGCCCATCACGAGGAGTTCGTTGCCGAAGGCGTCCCGCAGGCTGTCGCCGAAGCCGGGGTCCTCGTCACGTTCCGGGAGAGGGGGCGGCGGGGCGGCGCCTCCGCCGTCGGCGGGCAGGACGGGTTGCAGCGCGCCGGCGGGATCCTGGACGGCGGCCTGGGGGTCGTCGGCGATGCGGTCGGCGGCATCGAGGATGCGGTCCGCCGAGATGTTGGGGTCGCCCTCGCCGGCGATGGCCGCGGGAAGGACCAACATGGCCATGGCCGCGACGGCGGCGCCCCAGACTCCGCGCATGTGAGTTCTGAAGTTGGTCTCGCGGCCATAAGAGGCTTTTGGCAGGGGCCTGGTGTATTCCAAATACCCTACCCGCGGGCGGGGTAAGCGGGTAGTTGAAGCCACTGGGGCCGCCTGGCCGGACGAAACCGGTCTTTAGGCGGGGCGAAAACAGGCCTCGCCGACGCCTTGGGGGGGTCTGGTGGGCGGCCGGCGCCTGGCTTGCGCTAAGGCAAAGGGCATCAGATTCGGCGCGGGGCCGGCTAGCCGATGGCCACGGGTGCCCTCAAGGGATTCTCCCCGAGGACCTCGCTGGCGCACTCAACGAGGGTCCATGGCCCGAACCGGACGCCGTGGAGGCCGCCTTCGCGTGCCGCCAAGCGGTCTTCGTTGAGTTTGGCTGCGGCGAGGTTGATGTGGGTCGCGTGGCCAAGGATCCGTGTCAAGGATGTCTTCGTCGTATTCAAAGTAATGGGACGCCATGGGGTCCTCGGCGAGGCCAGCCCAGTTCCATTCGAGGGTCACGTCGCCGCCACTGACGTCGAAGGCGATGTGGCTGTCGGGCTTGGAGCTGTCCACGAACACCAGGGCGGCGCGCTCGATGCGGTACTGTGGGGAGTAGACGCGGACGTGGCCGGGGTTGCTGGTCTTGTACCCCATGCCCGTGCTTCCCTCCGGAACCCCAAGCATCGACGCGAGCATCATGCTCTCCCACGTCTGGTTGCACGACGCGCACTGCACCTCCGACACGAAGGTGAGGTTCTCAATGGGGTCGTTGCTCCCCTGCACCGTGAACTCCCCAGCGTGGAAGCCGTCCTGGCTCACTTGAAGGTTCGCCTGCAAGGGCATGACGCTCGCATAGAGCGCCTGGCGGCCGCAGCCGGTGATGTCCCACCAATCCGCGAACGCCCTCTCGGGGGAACCGGATTGCGCGGAGTACTGGTAACTGGAGTCATACGTCGAGCTGCACGTCCTTGCGAGGTCCCCGAAGAACGACTGGAGGCCCTCGAAGTGCACCATGAAGGAGACATCGCTGGCGTCCACCAGGCTAACACCATCCGCTTGGCCCCCCGGCCTCGCCTCCCCCGTGGGCCGGACCTGCGCGCCACCCGTCCCGGCGTAGAAGTCCACGTAGTCAAACGGCGAGTAGAGCTCCACGGTGGCGCGGTGCGCTGACAGGGGCTCGTAGACCCGCTCCAATGGGACCTCGACGACGAGGCGCATCGTCGGGGTGAGACTGGGGCTCCCAAGGCGAAACTGCGACGCCACAGAGGAGCCAGTGGATTCGTCCACGAAGAGATCAAGGTCAGCCGCAACACCCGTGCCCGTGACGAGGAGGCTCTTGGCCTCCCCGCCGCGGTAGTTGAGGCAGGTCGGGATGCGGTCCGCGGTGAGCTCCAACGCATCGAAGCGCCCCTCCCCCTGGAGGTCCACCTTCCCGGTGGCGTTGAGGATGAGCCCCACGTAGCCCCCCAAGACGCCGCCTTGGGTGACGTTGCCTTCAAGGACGCCGCGGTTGCTAAGGACCCGGTAATGCAGGCGGTCCTCGAAGTCGAAGCGGTAATCCGCCTCGCAAGCCGCGGCGGTGGCGGAATCCTTGAGGGTAGCACCTTCCCAGTGCGTGTCCTTGGCGTGGGGCACCTGGACGGCGACCTCCGCGGCGCCATTCTCGCAGCGCGCCTCCAGGGTCCACGCGTCACCCCAGAGGTTGGGGATGATGCCGGCGTCACCGACGAGTAGCAGGACTTCGCCGGTGGCTTCGCCCTCGTTGGTGGTGAGGGCTCCCATGAACGGGGCGCTGGCGTCGCAGTCGCCACGCGTGAGGTCGAACGCCAACTCCTCGGGGACCTCGTAGGCATCCAGGAGCGTGTAGACGCCGCCCTGGGTGGTCTTGAAGCCGATGCGGCCAACACCCTCGTCAGCCTCGACGAGGATCTCGGTGGGCTCGCTCGACTTCAGGCTGGCAGTGGCGTTGCCATCGCCGATGGAAAACACGCGGTGCAAACGGCGGACGCCGATGGCTGCTGGAAGTTCTTCGCGGCCGTCAACCAGACTTACCTGGAACCCGGTGAAGACTTGACTCTGAGCCAAATGATTCCCATGAATGGTCCACGCGTTCGAGAGGTCAATGCCCCCACGATGAAACCCGGCGCCGCCCAGCCGGAACTAGATAAGCCGCGTAGCAGCCACGTAGCCGGTCTCTCCTGTCAGAACTTCTCGACCGGCCGCCCGAAAACCCCGGAGGGGCACCGCCGTCAGGGATAAAGGGCCTACGAATCCGGCTCGGGGTCGAGCCCGTGGGGGCCGATGCGGAAGCGCGCCGAGCGCCCCTCCTCGATGGAGCGGTGCTTGATGACCGTGGCCTTGCGGGTGGCGTCGGGGCGCTTCTCGAACCGCACCAGCGCCTTCACCAGGTGCTCCATGACGCGGCGGGCGAAGGGCTGGGTGGCGTCCTCGCCGCCGTAGACCTGGCCGGTGACGAGGATGGGGACGCGGTGCTGCCGGGCGAAGCCGGTGAGGAGGTGGAGCTGCTTGTAGAGGCTGCGGGCCGCCTCCTTCTCCATGTCCTCGCCGGCGTCGATGTGGAGGCGGTAGTGCATGTTGATGGAGTCCACCACCACCAGCCCGAGCTCGGGGATGCGCACGGCGTTCTGCACCATGCGCTCCTGCTCTTCGATGGAGTAGGGGGTGAAGAACAGCAGGCGCGAAGCCAGCGTGGCGCTGCTTGTGCCTTCGGCGCCCTCGAACACCTGTTTGAGGCGCACCGCGGAGACCCCCTCGGTGTCGATGTAGCCGACGCGGCCGCCGGAGCGCGCCACCTCGCGGGCGCACTGCAGGGCGAGGTTGGTCTTCCCGGAGCCGCCTTCGCCAAAGACGAGGGTGATGGCGTCCCGTTCCAGGCCGCCGTCCAGGAGGGCGTCGAGGCTGGCGCACGCCGTGGGGAGAAACCGCGCCTCGGGAAGGCCGCTCACCGCGCCGCGGAGGGATGCTTGGGGAAGAAACGTGCCGGTCGGGCCTTGGCCTTCCCTGGGCTTACAGGCCAATCTGACCCAAGGCGTCGGGAGCGACCCACTTGGCCCGTGTGGCGATGAAGCGCTTGCGCGCCTCGTCGTCCGCCTCGGGGGCGACCGCCAGCGCCAAGTCCGCCTCGAGGCTGCGCGCCGCGGCGAGCAGGGCGTCGGCGGCGGCCGGGGTGAGATGTGGGAGGAACTTCGCGATGATGCGCTGCGGGTAGCCCTCCGGCCGTTCCGCGGCGAGATCCACCTCGTGGCCGGCAACCCCGGGGTCCTGGAGGACCTGGTAGCCGGTGGCGGCCAAGCGCTCTCCGAGCGCC
>DATDQC010000090.1:0-7981 GCA_035292455.1 Thermoplasmatota archaeon | reverse complement strand
CGCTGGTCGGCCCGCAACCGCATCCTCGTCCTCGCCTGCACCGCCCTCCTCATGGGCGGCCTCGCCTTCGGCATCCGTGACCTGCGCTTCGAGGACGACCCCATCGGCGCGATGCCGCGCGGCCACCCCAACACCCTCGCCACCTACAACCTCACCGAGAACTTCCCCGGCTCTGCCTACGCCTCGCCGGTCTTCGTCTCGGTGGACGCCGAAAAGTGGGCCGAGGCCAACGCAGATCTCCCCAACCGCGTCCCCTTGAGCGACCCGCGCGCCCAGCCCTACGCCAACCAGGCCGGCGGCCTCCTCGACACCCTCCTCGGCCAGGGGAGCGGCGGCCAGGCGCCGAGCCCCCCCGACCCCGTCCCCGGCCCCCTCAACATCACCGACGAGGTCTACATGCGCGGCATGGAGGAGCTGTTCCTCTTCCTCCAGGACCACGTCCCCGAGATGGAGTGGGGCATCACCCTCTCGTCGCAGATCAAGCTGGTGAACTACACCAACACCGGGGTCCCCGGCCCCGGCCCGAGCGCCACCGCCACCGCGCTCCGGGCCCCCGACCCCTCGGCGTTCGCCATGCCGGGCACCGACCCCGAGGGCGAGATGCAGTTCGCCACGGCGTGGAACACCTACTTCATGGCGAGCCCGGCGTCGGTTCGCTCCATCGTCTCGGCGGACTGGAGCTCGACCCGGCTCGCCTTCCTCTTCGACCCTGGCGACAAGGGCTTGGTCGCCATCGGCGACCAGGTGTACGCCGCCGTCGAGGCGTACAAAGCCGAGGTGGCCGCCTGCGACCGCGGCGAGGCGTGCGGCCTGGAGTGGAACGTCTTCGAGTACGACAGCATCCTGGTGGACCCGCGCGGAGCCCCGGCGGCGGCGAGCTACCTCACCAAGATCACGCTCGAGGACCTCTTCCTCCTCGGCCCCATCGCCATCCTGTTCGTGGGGGCGATGCTCTTCCTGGCCTTCCGCCGCCCCGGCACCGTCCTCGCCATGGTCCTGCCGCTCTCGGTGGCGGGTCTCGGCGTCCTCGGGGTCTTCGGCCTGGTGGACATCCCCATCCACTCGACGAGCCTCCTGGTCTTCCCGGTCCTCATCGGCACCGGCATCGACTTCGGCATCCACATGGCCCAGAGCTTCCACGACGCGCGCCGCTCCGGCCGCGACGTCCCGGGGGCCGCCCACGCCGCGGGCCAGGGGGCCGGCGTCCCCCTCGTCGTGGTCACCATCACCACGCTGATCGGGATGCTGCTCCTCGTCTTCGCCCCCAACGTCCTGCTCGCCCAGCTCGGCCTCGCCATCATCCTCGGCCTCTCGCTCCTTCTGGTGGTGAGCCTCACCGCGCTCCCCGCAGCGCTCAGTTGGACCAGCACCCCGCCGGCGCGGCGCACCCTCCTCGACCGCTTCCTGGTCCGCAACGCCGCGTTCTGGGGCCACCGCCGCGTTCTCGGCGTCGCGCTCGTCGTGGTCCTCATGCTGGGGAGCCTTGCGATGGCCCCGCTCCTCAAGACCCTCGTCGTGGGGACACCGGCCGCGTTCTTCCCCAAGGGGGACGCGCAGCGCGAGGACTTCGACGCCTCCAACGAGCGCTACTTCAACGACAACGAGGACCTCGTGTCCAACCTCCTCGTCATGGAGGGTCCGCTCGCGACGCCGGAGGCGATGGCCCTGATGCGCGACCTCGAGGCGGGCATGAAGGAGCTGCCCTTCGTCCGCGACGACTCCAGCGTCTCCATCTACTTCGCCCTCAACGCCTGGATCCAGGTCCGCCAGGGCACGGCGGGCGCCCCGCTCGTCATCGCGCAGGAGTCCGCTGAGCCGGGCTCCACCTTCCCCGACACCCCTGAGGGCATCCGCACCCTCATGGACGAGATGTTCGCCACCCCGCTTGCGACCTACGCGACCTTCTTCACCATCCCGCCCGACTACGAGATTGGCGTCATGCTGGTGGAGATCCAGCAGCCCTCCGAGTTCCAGGACCTCGACGCGGTGTGGGACAAGATCAACGCCAAGGTGGCGGAGATCCAGGCGCTGCACCCCGGCGCGGGGCTCCGCATCCACCTCGCCGGCTCCTCGGCCATCGCCTACCTCTTCACCGCCAAGGAGCTCCCCTACGTCCAGATCGCGAGCTACGTCGGCCTCGCCGCGACGTTCCTCCAGGTGCTGCTGCTGCGGCGCCGTTTCCGCGACGCCTTCACCGTCTCCGCCGTGGTGGTCGCGGCCGGGCTGTGGTGGATCGGCCTCCTCGTGCTCTCCGACATCCCGCTCTCCATCGGCCTCGTCGTCCCCATCGTCATCCTCGAGGCCATCGGCAGCGACTACGCCCTCCACCTCCGGTACGCCATCGCCCACGAGGGGCCGTCGGCGTGGGGGACGGTGGGGCGGGCGGTCTACTACTCCGCCATCACCGACCTTGGGGCGTTCCTCGTCTTCACGCAGATGCGCTACGGCCTGCTGCGGGACGCCACCATCGCCACCGTGTACGTCCTCGGCTGCGCCCTCGTCGCCACCCTCATCCTGGTCCCCATCTTCTCGGCCCGCCGCGAACTCCCTCCCGTCGGCCGCGTCGCGTTCCAGTCCGTCCCCGCCAAGGAGGCCTCTGCATGACCCAAGCCACGTTCCAGGACCCGATGCCGGAGCACCCGCTCCTCAACCGCCACGCCGAGCCGCCGCTCATCGAGACCTCGGTCTCCAAGGTCATCGCCAAGCCCCGCTCGGACGTCTTCGAGCACTTCTGGGGCAGTGACCCCAAGCTGCGGCTCGAACTGCACCGCGACCACGTCAAGGGCTACTCCATCCACAAGGAGAGCCCGACGACGCTGGAGTACGACTTCGTCTTCGAGGCGTACGGCACCCGCAACTGGGGGCGCGCCGTCGAGGTCGCCTTCCGCCCCGACCGCATCGAGGTCGAGGTCAAGGACGGCCCCCTCAAGGGCCAGACCGTGACGACGCTCTTCGAGGAGGTCGATCGAGGGACGAGGGTGACGCAGGTCAACCGCGTCTGGCCCACCGGCCACGACCTCATGGTCAAGATGCTTGGAAGCAAGCTCCGCACCAACCTCACGGCGCTCGCCGGCGTCCACCTCGAGCAGCACCGCCACGACCTCGAGGGGCTCGAGCGGTTCCAGGACCGCTTCAGCCGGGAGCACCAGCGGAAAGTCGCGGAGAAGACCGCCCACCCCGTGGCGGACTTCCTCAAGACGACGCGGGCCATCGCCCTCCCGACCATCGTCCTCCCGCTCGTCGCCGCGGCAGCGCTCGCCTCCGCGCAAGGCGTCTTCAGCCCGCTCGCGCTCGTCTTGACCCTGGTGGGAGGTGGAGCGGCACTCCTCGGGGCGAACCTCCTCAACGACCTCTACGACTTCAAGGGGGGAGCCGACCAGTCGGCGCGCACCATGCCGGGCGCCATCGAGACCGGGTCGGGCGCCTTCGTCGAGGGGCGATGGAGCCTGCAACGCGGTTGGCTCACAACCGCGTTGCTTTTCGCGGTCGCGGCAACTTGCGGCCTCGCCCTCGCCTGGCTCTCGACGCCTCTGGTCCTCGCCTACGCCGCGGCCGGGGCTGTCATCTCGTACACCTACGTCGGCCCGCCCTTCCCGCTCGCCTACAAGGGGCGCGGGCTCGGGGAGCTCGCCATCTTCGCGGCCTTCGGGCTCCTCCCCGTCGCGGGCGGCGTCCTCGCCCACGGCGGCGAGGTGACGGCGCAGGTGCTCTGGGTCGGCGCCCTCTTTGGGCTCACCTCGGATCTGATGCTCTACCACCACCACTTCCTGCACTGGGAGGCCGACAAGGCGGCCGCGAAGTGGAGCCCCATCGCGCTCCTTGGGCCGCGGGTCGGGGCGGGCGTCGGATTGGCGCTGGTGCTTGCGACCTCGGCGACCGCCGCGGCGGCGACCTGGCTCGGCCGCCTCCCCGCGTGGGGCTACCTCGCATGCCTTCCGCCGCTCCTCCTCGTGCGGCCCCAGGTCGCCGCGATGAAGGGTGCCCGCGAGACGCCGGCGATGGTGGGCTTGGCGAAGGCGGCGTTCGGGGCGATGAGTTTGACGGGATTGGCGCTGGTGCTTGTAGTGTGGATTGCATAGAGTCTGTCAAAACTTTCCTTCGCTAAGACTCAGGTCTCACGTGCCTGCACCCTCTGGCAAGGCTTCCAGTGTTCCAGATGGCCTATGGGACGCCTGAAAGGCCAAGAACCGTCCGGAAAGGGCCCTGCAACCCGAAGACTTCGCCGGATTGGATGTCTGCGCAGCCAACGCCGATACCACGCTTCCACACCATGAGGAAGCCAGTGCCCAGCGACGGTTGAGGTTCATCCTTCTTCGCCCAGCCTCCAAGGCGGTACTCGAGGGACACGATCTCGCTGCCCGCCGCAGCGGTTGGACAATCCAATGGAGGGGAGTAGAAACTTTCGCGCGCGGGCACTCGCCAGCCCTCCGGGAGGCCGATTCCATCGTTCAAATCGACACCCTTCACGTTCGAAACCAGCACCAGGGGGGTACCTCCTCCGATTCGGCCAAGATCTGAGTCGACTTGGAACTCAATTGCTTCCCGACTATCGCGTGCAGCGACAAGGATGATCCATTTGGATTCACCAGCGACTGGAGTGCCGTCAAACCTCGCAGATACGATGATCCATTCCGGGTGCGACGCCATGTAGTCGCGAACCAACGTGGACTGTTCCTTTGCCTCTTGGACGGCATCCGGCAGGCTGAGCGATAGCCCTCCCGGGTCCAGGTCGGCGACCGATGGGGATTCCTCATGCCAGGGCCGAGGACTGACGATGCCCTCCGGGAGCGCCGCCTCGGCGGTCCGCGTCTCATTGACGAACGTGCGAACGATGCGGCGGCCCGTGGAAACCGGCAGCGGGCAAGAGTCTGCCAGGCACTCACCTTCAATCCTAATCTCGGCAGGCCACGTGCTTGCATCCCTTCGGATGTGAACCGATAAAGATGGGCCGCCGGCCCCATCCGACAGAGTCTCAAGAACAAGGTTCCGTGATGCCCCACTCTGGTTGTACTGCGTTTGCCATTGCGCGGCGGCCAGTGGCGCCGGCAGGAACCAATCCGCATGAGGGTGGGCGAGGATGGCGAGGACGTTGACAATCTCCAGGGCGCTGAGGCTTTCGCGCTCGGGGGTGAGAAATGCCAGGATCGTCTGACCGGTCAAGAATCCAAGGTCTTGCGCAAAGAGAATCTCGTTGGCCATCAGGTAGCGCTGTTCAAAGAAGTGGCCATCAACCGAGGTGTTGACGAGAACCGATGGAACCCTTCCCGGAAGGAGTGGGGAATCCACCCACCCACCCCGCCTGAGACTCAGGCTGATGCGCCCGCCGTCGCCCGTCCCTTCGTAGATCGCCAGGGTTTCATGTTGATCAACGGGCCTCGGCGATGGCGAATCCGGTCCTGCGCCAGGAGAGAGACACCCAGCTAGCACGAGAAGCGCTAAACTGAGGAAAACGGGCGCACGCATCAAATGTACCCAATAATCCTTGCATAGACGGGGATGGGCACTTCACCAGGCACTGTGCCTTCGAAGTCACCAACCCATACGGCAGCCAATCCGGTAGGAGTGCCGTGCCATTTCCCCATCCCACTGGCTTCCACGCCTCCAGCAATATCCAAATCAAGAGAAGCGCCCCATTGCACATATTCAGGGGAAAAGTTAGCGGCAGCCTTGCAGAGTGCATACCCTGCGTCAATCTCAACCCCTTCGTAGCAGATCTTTTCCGGCGGGAAGTTTTTCCAGGAATCTTGGTAATGCCACAACGCTCCGCCGCCATGGTATCCCCATTGGAAAACGTACCACCTGTATTCGTTGACGTAATCCGTGTCTACGCACTTCCAAATCTGCCAAGCGTACTCGACGGTCCCCAGCAAGACAATCTTCAAGGTTGAGGTCGGTTGGTTCGAGAAACTTCCAATCGGCAGCGGAGGAACGCCGAGAACAAGAATTGCATCTCTGACTGGTTGACCACCTTCATACATGTAGTAGTCGTCATCTGAATCGTCACAGAGGTCGGGAGGCACAAGATAGCTGGTCTCTACGGTATAATCCACCTGAGGAATACAGACGGTTCCTCCGCCGCAGTCGGGGAGCAGCGGCGGATCAACGCTGCACCGCTGCTTCATGCGACTGACATCCGCTGCTTGACTTTCCATCGTAACAATGGGAACGCAAAGGTCGGTCAAATCCTCACCATAGCAATACGCGACTCGGCTTTGCGGGCAGAGCTGCACCTCGTCTTCCGTACACAAGATTGTCTCCGAATCGCCGCATGCCGCGATGGCCCAGTCTGGCCAATCTGGATTGATGGCGTCCGCGGCCGGCATCGGAGGGATACCGAGAAGAATTCCAATGAGAAGGATTGCACCGGCTACAGAATGAATTCTCACATTGACACCAGTTCAAACGAAGCTCGTTCAGGACTTCAAGATTTCTGCGGTCTCATGTTTTTCGGCTTTAAGCGTGATTGCTGCCCTATGACTTATTCGGCTTCATCCTCCTCGTCCCCCAGGTACGCCATCTGCGCCTTGACGACCTCCGCCGAGGTCGCGCACCTGGCGTAGTCCGCGAGCGGGTTCTTGTTCAACTCGAGGAAGGACTCCCCGAACGTCACCGCTGAGAGGAGGTCTCGCGCCTGCCGCTCCTCGCCGACGATGTGGAGCGCCGCCCCGAGCGCCTCCGCCGTCGAGAGCACGAACGGCTTGCCCCAGTTCACCGGGTTGGCGGCCACGAGGAAAGGCAGGGTGCGGCTGCGGGTCCGCCCAAGGAGGGCAGGGAACGCCTGCTCGGCGTGCTTCCAGGAGCAGTCGAGGGCGACCAGGCCGTGCTTGCGCATCGCCTCGAGGTCCTCGCGACTCACGGCCTTCTTGGCGAAGGGGTTGAGGAGGACCGCCTGGTCGGGGACCTTCTCGACCTTGCGGAGGAGCTTCGCCTTGCCGCGCTGTTCGAGCCGGAGCGCCGTGTTGCGCTTGGGGTCGTCCTCGGCGGCGTAGTAGACCAGGACCTCGATGGCGCCCTTCATGCCGTCGGCCTCCGCAGCACGATGCGGATGAAAAAGGGCAGCAGGCGCGGCTCCGCCCACAGCAGGGGCAGGACGAGACGGCTCGGGTAGTCGATGTCACCGCGCCTCTCGATGACGGCCCGGGTGCGCGGCCGCTGCAGGAGCCGCGCCAGGCGGTTAAAGTCCTCGTCGCGGAAGCGCTTGTAGAGGCCCCGCAGCGCCCAGCCGCGCCGCAGCTCGCGCCCCAGGATTCTCCGCACCCGCCGTTCGTAGGCCGCCAGGTCGCCGCGGCTCATGCGGTCGGTGCGAAGGCCGCGGTCGGCGACCTTGGCCAGGAGCTCCGAGGCGACGAGGGCGTAGTAGATGCCGCCGCCCGAAGTGGGCTTCGCCATCCCGGCGGCGTCCCCGACCAGGGCGACGCGGTCCTGGACGAGGTGACTCCGCAACCCGAGCGGGATGCCGCCGATGATGAGGTAGGTCGGCTTCGCCCCGGCGAGATACGGCGCGGACTGCGGGTCGCCGAACATCCGCTCGAAGTACGCCTTGGCCGCCTCCTCGTTCATCCCGGGCGCCACCGCGAGCCCCGTCCGGGTGCGGTCACCGCCCACCGGGATGATCCAGGAGAAGAACCCGGGAGCCTGGCGAGATCCTGCGAACATCGGGATGAGGTGCCCGCGGCCCGCGGGGATGTGGCAGCCGGCGAGCTCCGCCTCGTAGGCGGAGACGATCTCCCGCACCGCCGGGAACCCAAACCAGCGCGACACCGGGGAACGGATGCCGTCGGCGCCGACGAGGAGGCGCGTCCGGACCGTGGAACGCTCGGCGCCGCGCAGGAGATCGACGTCCACGCCGCCGTCGTCGCGCCGGGCCCCCACCGCCTTGGTGCCGGTCCTGAGCTCGACGCCGGCGGCGACGGCGTGCTCGGCGAGGCGCTGGTCGAAGCGGGCGCGGTCCATGGCGACGGCGTGGGGGCGGCCGGCGTCG